>JBEIVF010000041.1:0-11756 GCA_040374005.1 Gemmatimonadaceae bacterium
AAGCCGCGACGCCCGCAGTGACCCGCGCCGACTTGGCCGCGGCCTACCTCCGGTTGGACCGGGCCTACAGCGCCGCCACCATGACCGACTCGCTGCGCGCCTCGGTCAATCGACAGTTCGATCGCGCATCGCTGGCCTTCTTCACCGGCCGGTTCGCCGATGCCGTCACCAGCGTCGACTCGGCCACCGTGCAATTGACCCAGCGACCGATCACCGCCGAGCCGCCACCGAGCGCGCGGACCATCCGCGGTCAGCGCCCGTCGGTGGTCGCCGCCGGCTTCGCGGCACGACTGGCCGCCGTGGACTCCGCGGGGACGCTCGCGCAGGCGCATGTCGCCGTCCGCGCGCGCACCGCGCTCCTCGTGGATGAACCCTCGCGTGACCGGAGCGCCGAGTTCCTCAGCGACCCCGCCACACTGGCGCGCGAGATCGAGCAGGAGATCGTCGCCCTCGAGGCCGGACGTGATCCGTTCGTCGGTCGCGCCGGTGATCGGTGGCGTGCCTTTCGCGGCGCGGGCGGCACGCTCGTGCCCATGCGCGTCGTCGTGCCGGAGCGCGTGGCGTCGTCCGCGACACCGGTGCCGGTCATCATCGCGCTCCACGGCGCCGGCGGTGACGAGAACATGTTCGTCGATGCCTATGGCCAAGGACTGATCGTCACCCTGGCCCGTGAGGCCAACGCCATCGTCGTCTCGCCCGCCACGGGAAACTTCGCGGCCGATCCGGCCAACGTCGACACGCTCCTCGCGATCCTCCGCACCGAGCATCGCATTGACGAGTCGCGCATCGTGGTGATCGGCCACTCGATGGGCGCGGGCGCTGCCGCGCGCTTGGCGCAGGCCCGTCCCCAACAGATCGCCGCGGTCGCCTGCCTCGCGGGCGGCAGTGCCATCACGGTGGCTGACGCGCCGCGCGCACTATTCATCAGCGGCGCACTGGATCCGATCGCGCCACCGCGCAGCGTCGAAGCGGCGGCCAACGCCACGCCGAACTCGACCTATGTGCGGCTCGAGCACGAGGGCCACACCTTGATGGTCGGCGCCGGCGTGCGGATGGCCCTGCCGTGGTTGTTAGAGCGACGCGGACCAGCGCGCCACCCGCGGCTCTAGAACACGATCGGCCCCCACGTGAACAACCGCCGCGCATCGAGCCGTAGCATCGCGGGCTCGGTGCCAGGCAAGAAGTACTCCGTGTAGCGTCGATCAGCGGGCGTGAGCGGCGTCGCCAACTCTCCCGTCTCACGGTCGAGGTCGGCCATCACCAGCGACGTGGGCGTGGTCCACGTCCCCGCACTGCGCTCGCGGTACCACGCGCTGATCGCGTCGGCGAAGATCGGTGCCGCTAAGCTGCCACCCGCCGCGCCAGGCAGGATCGTGCGCGGGCGATCGAAGCCCAGCCACACCCCCGCGACGATATCGGGCGTCATGCCGAGGAACCACACATCGGTCACGTCGTCGGTGGTCCCCGTCTTCCCGGCCACGGGTATGGAGGCGGGGATGCCACGCCGAGCGGCCGTCCCCGTGCCGCGCTCCACGGCATCACGGAGCATGTCACGGACGATGAACGCCGACGCGGAATCGAGCGCGCCCGTGCGTTGCGTCACGCCACTGGTGAACACCGTGCGCCCCTCGGCGTTCACGACGCGCGTCACGAACCGCGGCTCCACGGGTGAGCCCAACGTCGCGAACGTCGTGAACGTCGCGACCAGATTCAGCGGCTGCACCACCGACGCCCCGATCGCACTCGAGGGGAACGGCGCGACCGATGTGCGCAGTCCCAAGCGCCGCACGAGCGCGATCACCGAGTCGGCGCTGACCTGCTCCCACAACTGCACCGCCACCGGATTGCGCGACGCGGCGAGCGCACTCCGCATCGTCATCGTCCCGAGGAACTCCCCGTCGGCGTTGCGCGGGCGGTACACCGTGCGATCGTAGGCCAGCGTGATCGCCGTGTCGGCCACGGTGGTGTTGGCGGGGATCGAATCCGTGATGGCCGCCGCGTACACGAACGCTTTGAACGTCGATCCCGGCTGCCGCTGTCCGTTGGTCGCGCGGTTGAATGGGGCCTGCGCATAGTTGCGTCCACCGACCAGCGCCCGCACATCCCCGTTGCTCGGATCAATCGCCACGAACGCGCCTTGCAAGTAGTCCGTGCTCCCGGCCGCATGCTTGGCCAGCGTGGGATGCCGATAGCCACCGCGCTGCTCCACGGCTAACGCGCCGCGCTTCACGGCCTCATCGGCGGCGCGCTGCAAGGCGGGATCGAGCGTGGTGTACACCGTGTAGCCACCCGCCGCGAGGGAGATGCCTTGCCCGTCCAGCATCTGCCGGACCGCGTCCACATAGTACGGCGATGGCGCCGACATCCCCGCGTTCCGGGCCACCCGTACGGGCTCGCGCTTGGCCGCAGCGGCTTGCGCCTCGGTGATGTACTTCTGCTGCGCCATCAAGGTCAGCACGATGTCGCGCCGTTCCTTGTTGCGCGCCGGATGGCGGATGGGGTCGTAGATCGCGGGGCCCTTCGGCAGCGCCGCGAGCGATGCCGCTTCGGCCAACGTCACCTGCGAGGCCGACTTGCCGAAGTAATGCCGCGACGCTGCTTCGACCCCGAACCAATTGGACCCGAAGTTGATCTGGTTCAGGAACGCTTCGAGGATCTGCTGCTTGGTGTAGCGCTTCTCCATCTCGCGCGCGGCTTGCTGCTCCCGGAGCTTGCGCGAGATCGTGCGATCACGACGATCGATGATCTCGGGATGCATGTTGCCCACGAGCAACTGCGTGATCGTGCTCGCACCGCGCGAGGCGCCGAGGAGGTTGTCCTTGATGGCGCCCGCGATGCCCACGAGGTCCACGCCATCGTGCTGGTAGAAGCGCTGATCCTCCACCGCGATGAACGCCTGCGGCAGATACGCCGGCAGCGCGGAGAGCGCGATGTTCGTCCGCCACTCACGGCCCACCTCGCCGATCAGCGACCCGTCGCGCGCCAACACCACCGACGACTGCGCCGGCGTGATGATCTGCCACGGGTCAGGGCGCGCGCCGTCCTGGGCCCCCACCACGGTCGTGGTGAGCACCATCGCGGTCCCCAGTGCGTTCATCCAGCGGTGCGTCCGATGCATAGTCTGCTGTGGAAAATACCCTCCCCCTTCCCCCGACAGGGCCGCGGATACTCATTTCACCCATGGCCTCTCCTCTCCACCTCGCCATCGCGCAGTTCCAACCGCGAAAGGGCTCATACCCCGCCAACCTCGCACGGGTTCGGGAGCTGTTCGCTCAGGTCGCCGGCCTCTCGCCTCGTCCCGCCATCCTCCATCTGCCCGAAACGGCCCTCTCGGGCTACTTCGTCGAAGGGGGCGTGGAAGAAGTCGCCGTGTCGGCGGGCCAGCTCGCGCACGACCTCGATGCCGCGTGGCGCACCGTGGCCCCTGAGGGAGAGACGCTCGACGTCGTCGTGGGTTTCTACGAGCGATGGGAGCACGCGCTCCACAACAGCGCCCTCTACGCCACCCTCGGCGGCCCCGATGGCGCGGCCGTACGGCATGTGCACCGCAAGGTGTTCTTGCCCACGTACGGCCTGTTCGACGAATCGCGCTTCGTCGACGCCGGCCTCGAGATCCGCGCCTTCGACACCGCCTGGGGCCGCGCCGCCCTCTTGGTGTGTGAGGATGCGTGGCACTCGCTCAGCGGGACCATCGCCGCGCTCGATGGCGCGCAGATCGTGTTCGTGTGCGCCGCCGCCCCCGCGCGCGGCACCGCGCCCCGCACCGACGGCGTCGAAGGCCCCGCCTCGGTCGTCCGCTGGGAACGCCTCGTCCGCGACATCGCCGAAGAGCACGGCGTGTTCACCTCGCTCTGCAACCTCGTCGGCAGCGAAGGCGGCAAGATCTTCCAAGGCGGCTCCCTCCTCGTCGGCCCCCACGGCGATGTGCGCACCCGCTGCCCCGCGATGACCGAAGCGATGGTGCTCGCCGAGGTCGATCTCCACGACATCGGGCGTGCGCGGGCGGATGGACCACTCCTCAGCGACCTTCGCTCCCAACTGCCTCATTTGCAGGCGGAGATGAGTCGCGTCTTGGGAGGGCATCGCGGGGCGCCGCTTCGCTACGACCCCGCCGGGTCGCAGAAGCACGAGAGGCACGAGAAGCACGAGAAGCACGATTCGGAAGAACCCGTGCCACTCGTGCCACTCGTGCTACCCGTGCTACCTCGTCGCGAAGCCACGACCAGCTCCCCCCCGACCCTAGAGATCTCCGGCGCGCTGGTCGAATCCTGGCTCGTAAACTTCCTTCGCGACGAGTTCGCACGCCGAGGCTTCAGCGACGCGGTATTAGGACTGTCCGGAGGAATCGACTCCGCCGTCGTCGCCGCCCTCGCGGCACGCGCGCTCGGGCCCGACCACGTGCACGGCATCATGATGCCGTATCGCACTTCCAGCCCTGACTCCATCGCGCACGCCGAGTTGGTGGCCACGTCGCTCGGCATCCACACGCGCCGCGTCGATATCACCGGGGCGGTCGATGGCTATCTCGCACACGAGCCCGACGCCGACGGCGCGCGCCGCGGCAACATCATGGCGCGCACGCGCATGATCGTGCTGTTCGATCTCTCCGCCAAGCTCCGCGCACTCCCGCTCGGCACCGGCAACAAGTCCGAGCGCTTGCTCGGCTACTTCACGTGGCACGCCGACGACTCGCCGCCCGTGAATGCCATCGGTGACTTGTACAAGACACAAGTGTGGGCGCTGGCCCGGCACCTCGGATTGCCGTCCGAGGTCATCGACAAGCCACCCAGCGCCGACTTGATCGAAGGCCAGACCGACGAAAGCGACTTCGGCGTCACGTACGCGCGGGCCGATGCGATCCTCAATTGGCTGCTCCACGGCTGGAGCGCGGCCGAGCTCACCACCAAGGGGTTCACCGAGGAGGAGGTCGCCCGCGTGAAGCGCCGCCTCGACAGCACGCACTGGAAGCGGCGCCTCCCCACCGTCGCGATGGTCAGTGCCACGGCCATTGGCGAGAGCTATCTGCGGCCGGTGGATTACTGAGGCAACACCGGCGCGCGTCCTGCGCGAGCGCCCTGACAGCGAGCGAGATACGGCTCACGATCCGCCAGACGCAACCCGCCGCTTAGAAGAACTGGAAGTTGAAGCGCCCGCCGCTCGAGCCCAGCGAACTGAAGCGCTGGTTGACGATGGTGTTGTAGATCGAGCCGAACGTATACCGGATGCCCACGTTGGCCGACAAGCGGAAACCCGTCTCCAGCGCCTGCCGCTGCAACAGGATCTCCTCCTCGGAGTTGCCCTGCGCGGGGAGGTAGATCTGGTCATTCACCTTGGCCGCAGAGCCGCGGACCGTCAGCGAGAGGCCACGCCCGATCCGCAGATCGGCGACGCCGCTGAGCGTCAGCGCGTTGCGCCGGAAGTCATGCAGATAGTTGAGCCAGTCCAAGGAGACGTTCGTCGTGCCCCACTGCTGACGCGCCACATACGACGCCGTCAGCTGCTGGCTGAACCGCGTCTCGCGGTCTTGGTCGAAGACCGTCGTGCGCTGGTAGTCGTAGTAGTTCGGACCCACGTTGTACAAGAACGTGAACTGCCGCTGCGTCTGCTGCGTCCACGGGAAGAAGTTGTACTCCAACGCCGGCTGCACGCGCACCGCCACATCGTGGTTGAGGAAGTCCGAGTATCCCGCGCCCACCTTCATGCCCGCGGACAGATGGCCCGACAGCGTCTTGACGACCAACGAGTTGAGGTTGTACGTGCGCTGCTCGTTGGTGACCGTGAACGCTGGGCGCGTCCCTGACGCCGGGATCTTGAACTGCTGCTCGTTGACGTTGCCGCTCACCGAGAAGTTCAGCTTCCAGTCGGCGGTGGACCGATTGGCCGAGAGCGACAGCGACGTGTTCAACGACTGCTGACGCTCCTCCGCGCGCACATCACCGGTGAAGTTGGTGCTGAACGTCCAGAGGTTCCACTTGTCCTTGAGCCCAGCGGCGGACGTCCGCTGCTGCTGCGCACCGAACGGCGCCGCATACGCCAGGTTCATCCGCGACGCCAACGGCGACCGGGCGACGAAGCGCGCCAGCCCCAGCTTGTAGGTGCGCGCCAACTCCCGACGGATCCGATCATCGGCATCGTTGGGCAGCGTGTTCAGGATCAACGTGTCCACCAGCCCGTCAAATCGACCCCGGCCCAGGAACGTCACCGTATACTCCGTCCCGCCGCCCCCGTTGGACAACGCCTGCGAGAGGATCTGCACGTCCGAGTCGAACCGGTCGCGCATCCAGTTCACGAAGTGGATCTCCGTGACGAAGAAGTCGCGGTCGCACCCGCGGCGCGAACCCTGGCAATCCAAGAACACGCGGATGGCTTCGGACTGCAGGGTGGCCGAGTCGGGGGCAGCCGGGAGCGCAGGCGCGCCCGTAGTCGGTCGGCCGGGGCCGCTCACTGGGGGCGACTGGGCCGCGGCGAGTGACGCCAAGAAGACCAGCGCCAGGCCGGCGCGAAGGAGCGAGTGCAACATCGGGAGAGGATCGAAGGCGAGCGCGACCGCCGAGCAGGGGAGCAGATACCCTATTTCGGCACAAGACGGTTAATGTCGCGGCCCCCACGGCCGGTTCCCAGACTGCCCACCCCCACCGTTTGCGCCCGCGACACGCGCGCCATAGTGTACCACCAGCCTCCCCCTCCCAAGAGCCCGATCATGTCGCTGCGTCAGCTCCTCCTGACAACCTGTGGTGTCTGCTGGGCCATCACGCCGGTGGTCGCACAGCGACCGGCCCCGACGGCCGCCCCCGCCCCCCTCGCTGCCGGCGAACTCCGCCTCACCTACCTCGGCAATGCGGGCTGGGAGATCACCGATGGGCGCCGCGTACTCCTCGTCGACCCCTTCATCACGCAGTTCGCCCGCTGGCAGCCGGGCGCCCAGAACACCGGACCAGCACCCGACGCACCCTACGCCCCCGATACGGCCCTGATCAACGCCCGCATCAGCCGCGCCGATTACATCCTCATCACGCACGGCCACTCCGACCACGCGCTCGACGCCGGCCACATCGCCAACCGCACCGGCGCCGTCGTCCTCGGGCACGAGACCGCCGCGAACCTCGCGCGCGCCTACGCGGTCCCTGAGCGACAACTGATCACCGTACGCGGCGGCGAAGACTACGACTTCGACGACGTCTCGATCCGCGTCATCCCCAGCATCCACAGCGCGCTCGACGACAAACGCTACTTCAACAACGGACGCGATATCGCGGGCACCGCACCGCGTGGCCTCACCGCGCCGCTCCGTCGCCGCGACTACCAAGAAGGCGGCAGCTTCGCGTATCTCGTCCGCATGGCCGGACACGAAGTCCTCGTCATGGGCTCCATGAACTACATCGAGCGCGAGATGGAAGGGCTCCGGCCCGACATCGCGCTCGTCGGCGCCAACAGCCAGCGACTCGAGATCTACGATTTCACCGGTCGCCTCCTCCGCGCCCTCGGCTTTCCCGCGCTCGTGATCCCCAGTCATGCTGATGGGTACGGTGATCCGAGCCCCAGCGCCGCCGCATTGGCCGATCGCGCCCGCTTCCTCGACGAGGTCCGCCGTGCATCGCCCACCAGCCGTACGTTCACACCCGAATGGTTCACGCCGATCACCGTGCCGGCGCGCCCGCGCAATGCGACGGCACCAACAAGCACTCGCGAAGTGTTGAATCCGCCGGGACTCTCCCCGTTGGTCCCGGCTTACTCGGTCGCCATCCGCGACGGCGACTGGGTGTTCGTGTCCGGCATGACCGGCTTCCGCCCGGGCACGCAGGAGATCGTCGCCGGTGGTGTCGGCGCGCAGACGCGGCAAACGATGGAGAACATCCGCACCGCCCTGCAGTCCGGCGGCGCCTCGATGCGCGATGTCGCTGAGTGCACGGTGTACTTGAAGGACATGGCCGATTACGCGGCGATGAACGCCGAGTACATCAAGTTCTTCCCCGTCGATCCACCCGCGCGCGCCACGCTCTCGGTGACGGCTATGCCACGCCCCGCCGCGCTCGTCGAGATCAAGTGCAGCGCGCGTCGCTCGCTCACCACCGCGCGTCGCTTCGACCGGTCGCTCACGCTCGAAGATTCCGGCTACACCTCGGCCAACGCTAGCATCGGCGACGTCAATCGCGACGGCCATCTCGACATCGTGCTCGTCAAAGGCCGCCACTGGCCGCTGCAGAATCTCGTGCGCCTCGGCAACGGCGACGGCACCTTCCGGCCGGCCACACCCATCGACTCCGCGGCCGATCGCTCCTACTCGGGCGTGCTCGTGGATGTCGATGGCGATGCCGCGCTCGATCTGGTCGTCAGCAACGATGCGCCCGACGCCAAGAAGGTGTACCGCAACGATGGCACCGGTCGCTACCGCTTGGTCGCCACGTTCGGCCGCCCAGACTGGAACACGCGTCACGTGGCCGTCGGTGATGTGAACGGCGACGGCATCCCCGATCTGGTGCTCGCCAATCGCAACAGTCAGCGTCCCACCGCGAGCTACCTCTGCCTCGGCCTCGGCGGCGGACGCATCGCCGAACCGTGTCGTGAAGTATCGAGTGGTTCGGCCACCACGATCACGATGGCCGATGTGGATGGCGATGGCGCGCTCGATCTCATCGTCCCGCACCGCGATGGAGGCCAAGGATACGTGTACACCAACGACGGGAAAGGCGCGTTCCCCACGCGCCGCGCCTTCGGACCCGCCACCGCGACGATCCGCAGTGCCTACGCCGCCGACCTTGATGGCGATGGCGTGATGGATCTTGCCGTGATCGATGAGTTAGGCAGCGCGGCGACGATCCGCGGCCTGCCCGATGGAAGCTTCGCCACACCCGAGCCACTCGGGCCCGCCGGGGCGCGGCCGTATGCGCTCGCCGTGCACGACGTAGATCAGAACGGACGCCCCGACATCATCGTGGGATACACCAGCGCACGGCCCATGGTGTTCTTCAACGACGGGCCTGGTCAGTTCACGCCCGTCGCCTTCGGCGACACCGCAGGAACACCGTACGGATTCTCCGTCGCTGATCTCGACAACGATGGCTTGCGCGACATCGTCGTGGCCCGCTCCGACGCACCGAACATCGTGTACTTCGGAGCGCGGTAGATGCTCGCCATGACCGACCGCCCGCGCACCCAGCTCCACGACGTCATCGTCCACGTCGCGCCGCCGACGCCCGGTCTCATCATCCGCACCGGCGTCCACACCACCGCATTCGGCACGGCGTGCATCGGCGTCACCGACCGCGGCATCTGCCACCTGACGTTCGCCGATGACCACGCCGAGCTCGCTGCTCGACGCGCGCGACTCGCGGCCGATTGGCCCGGCGCGATGCTCATCGACGACCCACAGGCCACCGCACCGCATCTCCACGCCGCAATGGACCCGTTGCAGGCCGCGGATCGACCACGCTCCGTGCACCTGCACGGCACCGAGTTCCAAGTGGCCGTCTGGCGCGCGCTCCTCGGCATTCCCATGGGCACGACGGTCAGCTACCGCGATCTCGCCGCGGCCATCGGGCGCCCGACGGCCGTGCGCGCGGTGGGCTCGGCCGTGGGCGACAACCCCGTGAGCTATCTCATCCCGTGCCACCGCGTGCTCCGCAGCGACGGCGGCATCGGGGGCTACGCGTGGGGCATCGCCCGGAAGTCAGCGATGCTCGCCCGCGAAGGCGTGCGCTGACGCCGCTACACGCCGGCCTCTTCGGTGGGTCGCGTCAACAACATCATCTTCGACGTCCCACGCGTCACCTTGTCGGTCGTCGAACCCAACACCGTCGTCTGCACCACCAGCCCGCGCGCCCGGAGCGGCTCCGCCACTTCGGCCAAGAACCGCGTCGCCGAGGCCTGTCAGCTCGCGATCATCGTGTCGTCGAGCGGCACGTGCATCTGCACCAAGGCCGCCGCACGCACCTCCATCGGCGCGATCACCGTCGCCAGGATCAGCTCGGCACCGAGCTCCGTGGCCAACAACTCCGCGTGCGGCAGGATCGCTGCCGACGCCCCACTGCGCTCCAAGGGCACGAACACCTTCGTGGGCAGTGTGCGTGATAACGGCAGCGCGGCCGACGCAGGGGACGCTGCCGCAACACCGGCATCGGTAGCGTCGAGATCAGGATCTCCGCGACGCTGCCCAACCACGCGCGGCTCACGCCACCACGGCCGTGCGTCGCCAACACCACCACGTCGACTTCGTGCTCGTCGGCGTACGTTGCGATGGCCATGGCCACCTCACCCATCACGATCGCCGCCTGCACGCCGCCCGGCACCCGCGATTCGGCGCCTGCCTTTAGCTCGGCCAAATGCGCACGCATCGCGGCCACGTCGTCCTTCGACTCGGCCACGTGCACCAGGTGCAACACCGCGCGCGTCTTCTCGGCCAGCCCGATCGCCAAGGGCAGGGCCGACGCGGCGAACGTCGACCCGTCGAGGGGCACTGAGATGTGTCGATACATCGGTGCCTAGATCTTGTGCTGCGCCACAGCGCGCACGATGTCACTGGTACTCACCACGCCGTGCAAGCGCTCGTTCTCCAGTACCAGCAGGCGATGCACGCCGGTGTACAGCACCAGCGAAGCGGCGTCCGACACCGTCGCATCGGGGGCGATGGAGATGATCCGCTTGGTCATGATCTCCTCGATCCGATGTTGATCCAAGAGGTCGCGCCCGATCCCGGTGAGTTCGTCCTGATAGTCCGCCAAATGCATCTGCGAGCTCAGGTAGAACTCGGACGGATCCTCGGCGTCGTCCTCCACCAGGATCCCACTGTTGTCGTCGTCGTCCGTCCAGTCCTCGGCGTCCGCGCCGCTGGGCACGTCGAGACTGACGCGACCTGCCACGCACTCCAGGATGTCGGACGCCGAGATCACACCCACGACCTTGTCGTTCTCGACCACGGGGGCGCCGCCGAGCGAGTGGTCGGCAGGTTCGACGATGGCTTCCCGGAGCGTCAGCCGCGGACTGAAGGCGATGACGTCAGGGGTCATGATGTCGTGCACGCGAAGGGCAGGGGCGGTGGTCATGGTTCCTCCAGGGTGTGGGTCTCCCTAGAAGGATCGCCCCGCGGGGCGTTGCCGACCATCAGGAATCCTGCCCGACCGTGTCAGGAAACCCCCCACACGGCTCGGCCCTGCTTACCGCCCCGACACCCCGGGCGGCGGCCCCGCGGGGTGTTTGGCACAGGCCGGCGGTTGCTCAAGCGTGTAGGCCAGCGACGCGATCATCCACTGGCCCTCGGTGCGCACGAAGGTGAACACGTCCACCCCACAGTGCGACCACGCGCCGTTCACGTAGAGATCATAGGGCAACCACACCATCGCCATCGGCCCCGACACGAGTGCCGTGGCGTTGAAGCCGCGCTCGACGATCGTTGCCGTTGATGTCCCCGCGCGCTCGGCCGCGCGCGTGCGCACCCGATGCTTGGCCAGCGCGCGCTCCGCGTTGATGGTCGTGATCGTCGCCTCGTCCACCATCAGATCGGTGAGCGCAACCCGATCGCCACGGTTGATGGCCGCGAGCGCGGAGTCAGCGAGCGCGATCACCGCCACGCTGTCGGCAGTGCGAGTTGTGCCTTGCGCACTCACCGTCGGCGCAACCAGGAGTGCGAGAGCAAGCAGATTCTTCATGCGACCATATTTAACTGATCAACGCAGAGAACACAGAAGGACGCTGAAACGCGCTGAGAAAAAACAATTGTTTGTTGTTACAGCGCGTTTCAGCGTCTGTCAGCGATTTCAGCG
>JBEIVF010000176.1:0-4325 GCA_040374005.1 Gemmatimonadaceae bacterium
GGCCCGATGCGACTGCAGCAGCGGCGTCTCACGCGTGGAGGCCCCGGTGAGCGACACATCCGCGGGCCGCCCATTGAGATCCTTCACGATGCGCAGCGGCGACAAGCGCGCACTCCCGCTCGTGGCCAACACCTCGAACGCCCAGCGATCACGCTCCCCCACGTAATGCCACGTCACGTTGAACGTCACCGCTAGGCCGTTGGCCGCTGTGAGGAGCACCACCATTGTGTCCTCCACTGCCGTGGCACCGCGCCCGCGCACCCAGTGCGCACTGACGCGCTCCGGCGCCGGAAAGTCCGTCAACCACAGCGCCAGATCCACGAGCGAGTAGCCATACTCGAGGAACACGCCACCGCCCGCCTCAGCGCGTCGCAAGCGCCACCCCTCCGCACTGCCGCGACGATGGTACGCGCCAGCGCGGATGCCCGTCACCTTGCCGAGTTCGCCGCCGTGGAGGAACGACGCGAGCACCTGCACGTCCGCGCGGAACCGCGCCGGGTTCGACGCGACGATCTTGCGCCCCGCCTTCGCCGCCGCATTGAGGATGCGGTCCACGCCCTTGGACGTCAGCGCCAGCGGCCGCTCCGACAACACATCGACCTTGGCTTTGAGCGCACTGAGCACATGCGGCTCGTGCAAATGGTTGGGCGTCGCCACGATCACCGCATCGAGCGCCTCGTCCGCGAGCATATCGTCGATATCGGTGAACCAATCCGGCACGGCGAACCGCTGCGCGAGCATCCGCGCCTTGGCGGCATCACTGTCGCACAGCGCGACGAGCTCCACCCCGCGCAGGCGCGAGAGGATGGGCAAGTGGGCGACTTGGGCGATCGCACCACAGCCGATCACGCCAACACGGAGCGCGGGGCGCGGGGCGCCCGCAGCAGGGGTCGGCACAGGTTCGCGAGGAGGCATCTTCGAAAGGTCAGTCGACGCGCCGAAGCTCGGTCCCAGGGTAGTACGTGCGCAGAATGGTGCGGGCATCTTGCCCCGCGCGGGCGCGACCGATCGCCCCCCACTGACACAGCCCGACCCCGTGACCGTTCCCTCGGCCAGTGATCACGAGTCGCGACACGGAGCCATCACTCCGCCGTTCGACCGCGAGCGAAAGATAGGTACTGGGCACGATGGCGCCACCAGCGGACCGCAGCACGAACCGCAGATCGTTCTTGGCCACTGCCCAGCGCTCCCCACGGAGCGATTGGATCTCCACGGCCGCAGCGCGTCCCGAGGGAGTCGTGCCGGTCACCCGCACATCGCGGAGCGCGCCGATACGCGCGGGCACCCCTCGCACGTAGGCCCGCAGGTGCCGCTCGACGCCCTGCACCAACGAGTCGCCGCTCACGGTACGCTCCCACCGGAAGTTGGGGGCCCCGTCGCAGTAGTACCCCGCTCCGCCAGGCAGGCGATCGCTCACCCGCGCGAGATACGCCGCGCCCGCCGACCGGAACACTTCGTCAGCGGCCGCCGTCTCGCCGCCACAGGACGCTGAGTACGGGGCCTCGACGACCTGCCCGCCGAAGGTGATCACGAGGTCCGCCGTCGCCGCGATGGCCGCGTCACTCGACGCTCGCTCCGCAGAGGCACCGCCGTACACTTGGTCCGCGGTGGTGCCACGCACATCCCAGTCGCGCGACCGGGATGTGCGGAGCCGTGCGTACGTGTACGAGCGCGCCGCGACGGCCTGCGCTTCGACTGCCGCCTGCTCGTCAGGCCGCCGCGCGCCGATCTCCAGCGGCACGACCCCTCGCAGGTATTGCTCCACCGGCAGCTCGTTGATCACGAGCACCCCCGAGTCGGTCGGGATCAGGCGCACGAAGCCTCGGTACGGCTTGCCATCCACCAGGAGTGGGTCGCCCCCACGCGGTAGGATCACGCGGGGGGCCACCACGGTACGCACCAGGCCATCGGCCCCATCGGTGTTGGCCAGGCGCACCTCGGCCGCACCCGCGCTGAGTACCACGCGCACGGTCCGCGCCGCCCCCACCGCGGGCGCTGGCAGCGCACCAGGGCGGCCAGGAAGCCGGATCGGCTCGGGAGCCGGCCTGGGGCCCTCCGCTGGCCGCAGCGGGGCCCCACACGTCGCCACCGCCAGCGCGAGCGCGGGCAGGACCGCCCGCACTCCGCCGATCCGTCTCACGCGGTCAGCGCGGCGCCCAGCGCCGCATCGAGCCGCTCCAGCGTGGCCGCGATCTCGGCCGGACCATGTGCCGATGACACGAAGCCGGCCTCGAAGGCCGACGGCGCGAGGTACACACCGCGCTCCAGCGCCGCATGGAAGAAGCGCTTGAACAACGCCGTGTCGCTCTGCTTGGCGTCCTCGTACGAGCGCACCGGACCCGGGTGGAAGAAGAAGCCGAACATCGAGCCACGGTGCCCCGCGGTGATGGGCACACCACGCCGCGTCGCGATCTCGGTGATGCCCTGCACCAGGGCGGCCGTCTGCCGCGTGATCCCATCGTGGACGTCGCGCGTGAGATGCTGCAGCGTGGCCAGTCCCGCCGCCATGGCCAACGGATTGCCCGAGAGCGTTCCCGCTTGGTACATCGCGCCCACCGGGGCCACGTGCGACATCACCGCGCGCGAGCCACCGTAGGCGGCCACCGGGAGCCCGCCGCCGATCACCTTGCCGAGGCACGTGAGGTCGGGCGTGACACCACTCATCTCGACCGCGCCGCCGAACGCGATGCGGAAGCCGGTCATCACTTCGTCGAACAGCAGCATCGCGCCGTGCGCATCACACAGCGTGCGCAGGCCCGCGAGGAATTCCGGCGTCGGGGGGATGAATCCGGCATTGCCCACCACGGGCTCCACCGCGACCGCCGCGATCGCGCCCGGGTGCGCCGCGAACATCGCGGCCGTCGCCTCAAGGTCGTTGAACGGCACCGTCAACGTGAGCGCCGCCAACGACTCGGGCACGCCCGGCGAGTTGGGCAGGCCGAGCGTGGCCACGCCCGAGCCCGCCTTCACGAGGAACGCATCGGCGTGGCCGTGATAGCACCCCTCGAACTTGAGGATCGCCGCGCGGCCCGTGGCGGCGCGCGCCAAGCGGATCGCGCTCATCGCGGCCTCGGTCCCGCTCGACACGAAGCGCATCATCTCGATGTGCGGCATGCGCGCCGTCACGGCATCGGCGAGCTCCACCTCGAGCTCTGTCGGCATCCCGAAGCTCGTGCCGCGCGCCATCGTCTCCTGCACGGCGGCGAGCACCGGCGCGAACGCGTGCCCATGGATGAGCGGTCCCCAGCTCAGCACGTAGTCGAGGTACGCATTGCCGTCCACATCGTGCAGCGTGGCGCCGTGGCCACTCGCGGCGACGATCGGATCGCCGCCCACCCCCGTGAACGCGCGGACCGGCGAGTTCACGCCGCCCGGAAAGCGGTCGCGGGATCGAGCCATCACCTGTTGCGAACGCGCAGTGGAACGAGCCATCAGTCGGAAGGGTTCAGGTCAGCGGCCGAAGCTCCCCACGGAGCTGGGGAGCGCAGTCACAGGAAGCACACGGCGCGGCGTGGGCGCGGCCGCGAGTGGCGCGAGCACGCGCTCCACACGTGCGACGAAGTCGTAGTCGTCCACCACATCGGTGACCTCGACCTCGACGAACGTACCGGGCTCGGCGTCGCGATCGAGGCGCGTGAGGCCGTCGATGTCGTCGGCCTGCCACGGCAGGCGGGCCATCGCGGGCTCACCATCGGTCGCGCGCTCCACCACGAGGGCCATGGAGCGCGTCCCGATGCGCTCCTCGTACCGCTCGGCCGTGATGGCGCGCTGCAGCTCACTCACGCGCTCTTGGCGCTCCAGCTTGAGCGCCTCGTCCACATCGTCGAGCATGGACGCGGCGCGCGTGCCCTCCTGCGACGAGTACGTGAACACGCCGACGCGCTCGAACCGGATCTCTTCGAGGAAGTCGCAGAGCTGCTCCACGTCGTCGTCGGTCTCGCCGGGGAAGCCGACGATCACCGTCGTGCGGATCGCGAGGCCCGGCACCGCGTCGCGGAACGCCGCCACGCGCTCGCGCACCGACGCCTGCCGCTCCGGGCGACGCATCGCCTTCAGCATGCGATCCGACGCGTGCTGCATCGGCATGTCGAGATAGCGCAGGATGCGCGGCTCGCGCGCGATCACGTCGAGCAGCGCGGGCGTGATGCCCGCCGAGTACAAGTAGAGATTGCGGAACCACGGGATCGACGTCTCACGCACCAGCGCATCGAGCAGCTGCGGCAGCTGGATCCCATCCCGGCGATCGCGGCCATAGTGCGCGAGATCCTGCGCCACGAGGGAGACCTCGCGCGCCCCCTGCATCTCCAGCAGCTGCGCCTCACGGA
>JBEIVF010000275.1:0-2347 GCA_040374005.1 Gemmatimonadaceae bacterium
CTGAGTCGCAACGCGCGCGCGATCGAGCCGGGGCGGTACACGGTGATCTTGGAGCCGCGCGCGAACGCGCGGTTCTTGTCGCTGATGACGGGGATGATCGGTGGTGGTGGCGGTGGTCGCGGTGGGGCGCCCGGCGGGGGTGATGGCGCCGGTGCTACGGCGCTCGACGGGCTTCCGGCCGGCGGCGCGGCGGGCCTCAACTCCGGTGGCCAAGGCTACATGGCCGGCAAGAAGCCGGGCGACAAGATCTTCTCCGATCTCTTCTCACTCAAGAGCGATATCGGCAATCCGATCCTGCGGCAGTCCACGATCCTCGGCGACAATCGGCCCGCCGCACCCGTGACGTGGATCGAGAACGGCGTGCTGCGCAACTTCGGCCCCGGTCACCCTGCCAACGTCAACATGAGCTTGGCGATGGGCGGCAGTGACCTCTCCACCGAAGACATGATCCGGCAGACGCGCCGCGGCTTGTTGGTCACGTTCTTCTGGTATATCCGCGGCGTGCCGTCCGACACGCAGCCGCTGCTCAACACCGGCATGACGCGCGACGGGTTGTTCCTGATCGAGAACGGCGAGATCGTCGGGCCGGTGCAGAACTTCCGCTGGAACATGTCGCCCATCGTTGGCTACAACAATCTCTCGCTCGTGGGCAAGCCGGTCCCCATGCACACCGGTGAGTCGTACGACGGCGGTGGCACGGCGCTCATCCCGCCCGTCCGCATGGAAGAGTTCTACATGACGTCCGTCTCTCCTGCGCTCTAGTCCACCGCGAACCTCCGAGTCGAACCCAATGACCACGCGTCGCACGTTCATCAGAGGGGCTGGAGCCACCGCGGCCGCTATGGCGCTGTACTCGCCCGATCTTGTTGCTGATCTCCTCGCCACGTCGCCCACGGGCCGCGTCCTCGAGACGAAGTTCAAAGGCCTCGCCGACATCGCGCTGGCCGAAGCCAAACTCGGTGGCTGCACCTACGCCGACATCCGCTTCACCATGAGCATGAACCTCGCCGGTGCGGCGGCGACCTTCACCACGGCCGGGACGGGCGCGGGTGGTGGTCGGGGCGGTGGCCCTGGTGGTGGTGGTGGTCGCGGCGGCGGTGGTCGCGGCGGCGCAGCGGGCACGATCCCCACGGACGAACAGCGTCGCGCCGCCGGCATCGGCGTGCGCGTCATGCACAGTGGCGTGTGGGGCTTCGCGTCGAGCCCGATCGTGACCGAGGACGAGATCCGCCGCATCACGCGCGTCGCCACGGAAGTGGCACGGGCGTCGGCCATCGCCAAGAAGATCGATCTGAAGCTCGCGCCGGTGCCCAAGTACATCGAGAACTACATGACGCCGATGCAGAAGCATCCGTCATCCGTCTCGGCCACCGACAAGCAGAACTGGGCGCAGGCCATTGTCGATCGCGCCGGCAGTGTGAAGGGCGTGGTGAACGCGACGGCCACGTGCAATCACAACTACGAGTGGCGCTACTACGCGTCAAGCGAAGGCTCGTACATCGAGCAGGAGCTGTTCACGACCACGCCGTCGCTGAACGTGACGGCGCGCGTGGGCGACGTCACGCGCACGCGGAACTACCCCGCGCCTCCGGGCACGGGTGGCTGGGAACTGGCCGAAGAGTCCGGCCTGTTGCAGGACGCCGCGCAAGCGGCTGAGGACGCCGTGCAGATGTGCACCGCCAAGCCGCTCGGCTCGGCGGGCCTGCGTGATCTCGTGTTGTCGCCGGCCCACATGGCGCTGACGATCCATGAGATCATCGCGCACCCGACCGAGCTGGATCGTGTGGTCGGCTACGAGGCGAACTACGCGGGCACATCGTTCTGCAAGCTCGCCGACTTGGGCAAGCTTAAGTACGGCTCCAAGCTGCTCAACGTCACGGCGGACAAGACGGGCCGCGGGCTGGGCACCGTTGGCTACGACGACGACGGCGTGAAGACGATGGAGTGGCCGATCATCCGCGACGGTGTGCTGGTGGGCCTGCAGTCGAACCGTGAGACGGCGCACTTCCTGGGCAACGATTTCAGCCACGGGTGCACGTTCGGGACGACGTGGCGCGACTATCCGTTCCTCCGCATGCCCAATGTGCACGTAGAGCCGGGCCCCGCGGGGTCGCCGACGAAGGAAGAGATGATCGCCGACGTGAAGGACGGCGTGATGATCGACGGCCGTGGCTCGTACTCGATCGACCAGCAGCGCTACAACGGTCAGTTCGGCGGCCACGCGTTCTGGGAGATCAAGAACGGCAAGATCACGCGCATGTGCAGCGACGTGACGTACAACGCCATCACCACCGACTTCTTCGCGAATTTGGATGCGATCAGCGGCCGGGATCAGTGGCGGATGTTC
>JBEIVF010000130.1:0-5981 GCA_040374005.1 Gemmatimonadaceae bacterium
CACCTGCTCCGCCAGCACTTCGCGGGCCCCATCTACTGCGATCTGCATTCGCTGACCCTGGGCATCGACGCTCACGGCCTGCGCGTCCCGCAGCCGCTGGCGGACGTGGAGTCGTGGTGTCGCGCCTTCGACGCCATCCAAGTGAACGAGGACGAGCTCGCGCAAATGGCGCCCGATGGGATGGCCTTGGCCGCGACCGCGCTCCGCGCGGGGGTGAAGTCGGTGGTGATCACCATGGGGAGCCGGGGCGCGGTGTACTTCTTCACGCCGGGGGCCACGGGATTCGCGGACCTGCGGACGCACGCGCCATTGGGCGTGGCGCAGGGCGCGGTGCGCACCGCCCGTGTGCCACCAGCGGCTCGCGGCGCCGGCGCGGGCGATCCGACCGGCTGCGGCGACGTCTTCGGCGCGACCTATTTCGCCCGCGTCTGTGCCGGTGATAACTTCGAAGGCGCGGTCCAGGCAGCGATGTCGGCCGCCGCGCGCAATGTTGATCACCGAGGGGCGACGAGTCTCGCCCACTACCTTCGCGGAGAGCTGAGTCCAGCGTGAGCGCCGTCATCACCGTTCCAGAGTCCCTCGACGAGTCGGCGTTCGAATCCGTCATCGATCAAGTCGCGGCGCAACCCGCCGATGCGCGACTGATCGTGGATGCGCGGCACACCGCCTTCGGGACGCCGTACGGCATCACCGCCCTGCTCTGCCTCGGGCAGTCGCGCGCGGTGCGCCCCACGCTGATGGTCCCCGAAAAGGAGACGACCGTCGGCTACTGGGCCCGCGCCGGTGTGTTCGCCCACGCCGAGTCGCTGTTCGAGCTGAGCGGTCGTGTGCCGGCCGGCCGCACGGGGGCGTCCAGTGATGTGTGGCTCCCCTGCACCGCGATCGCCGGCTCGGAGGACGTGCACAAGGTCGTCAGCAGCATCCAGGAGCGCTCCGAGGCCATCCTCGGGCAGGAGCTGAACGCCGACCCGCGCATGATCGGCCGCTTCGCGATGACCCTGTCGGAGGCCTGTCAGAACATCGTCGAGCACGCCGGCCGCGGCGGCTGGGTGATGGTGCAGACGTACTCCTGGCGGCGGATCGGGCGCCGGGTGGTCCAGATCGCCGTGTGCGACGCCGGCATCGGGTTCGCGGCGTCGCTGGCCCCATCGCAGGCGCGGCGGTTCGGCGACCGCTGGTCCGATGCGCGGGCGCTCGAGTCGTCGGTGGTGCAAGGGCAGAGCCGCTTCCCCGATCCGGGCCGTGGGCAGGGGTTCGCCGGGATCCGGCGGTTCCTCTCGCCGTGGGAGGGCAAACTGTCCGTGCGGTCGGGGACGGCGCGTATCGCTATTGTTCCTGCGTGGGACGACGATGTGCCGATGCAGGAGGGTCTGTCGTCGTTCCCCGGAGCGCAGGTGTCCATCATCATCCCCGGGAAGGCGATCTGACCATGTCCCCGACCCACATCGACGTTGGCGCGATCCTCGAGGCGGCGTACCACCCGGTCTACAACGACCTGGTGACGCGGGCCACGGGGCGCACCGTACGGGACCGCATCGAGCAGCGTCTGGCGGATCGCGGCACGGCCCGGCTCACCATCATCGACTTCTCGCGCATCGGGCTCATCGACTTCTCCTGTGCGGACGAGATCGTCGCGACCCTCGTGCGCCGCTCGTGTGGCGATGCCCCGGGGTATGACGGCTGCTTCCTCTTCGACGGCATCTCGGACGCGCACCTCGATGCGATCGAGCATGTCCTCGAGCGGGACGCGCTGGCGCTCATCGTGCGGATCTCCAACGGGGGGCACCGGTTGATCGGTGTGGTCTCGACGCGCGAACGCGAAACGTGGGAGTACGTGCTGCGCGAGCACGCCGCCGACGCGACCGCCGTGGCCGCCCAATTAGGCGTGGACGAGCATGAGGCGACGCACACGCTCACGGCGCTCGAGCGCCGTCGGCTGCTGATGCGGGATGGGGCGCGCTTCCGTGCCCCCTTGGGCGCGGTGGCGTGAGCCGGACCCATCATCCCCTGCAGGTCGTTCGCTACATCGGCACGCGCCGAGGCGACGCCGAGCGTGGGCCGCAAGTACGAGTGAACGCGATCGAAGCCGGACTCCGACTGGTCGAGGATCACGAGCTGGTCTGGGTGTACGGACCGCGCCGCCACGAGCTGGCCGAAGTGATCTACGACGAGTCGGTCCCCAAGGGCGGCATCGTGGTGCGGGACCTCGGCGGCGTTGCCGTCTCGGAGATCGTGCGTCTCGTCCGGACCGACAATGCGCAGCGCCCCATCCTCCAAGCCCGGAAGCTGATCGGACCATGACCACACGCCTACCGCGCACACTCGGCCCGTCCACGATCGCGATCCACGGGACGCTGGACGCCCGCACCGCCGACCAGCCGGTGTCCCCACCATTGTACCAGTCCGTCAACTATGTGCAGGAGGTCGGCACGTCGGACGGCTTGATGTACTCGCGCTACAGCAACACGCCGAACCACGAGTCGGTGCAGACGCGACTGGCGCTGCTCGAAGGATCCGAGGCGGCGTGCGTGCTCTCGAGCGGCATGGGCGCCACGGCGTGCGCGTTGCTCGCGCTGCTGCGGCCCGGCGACCACCTGCTCGTCAGTCAGTTCCTCTACGGCGGGACGCACAAGCTGTTCATGCAAGAGTTCGTGTCGATGGGCATCACCGTGACCCTCGTCGATCCGTTCGAGCCCCACGCGTGGCGCACGAGCCTCCGTCGCGAGACGCGCGCCATCTTCGTCGAGTCGCCGGTGAATCCGACCTGCCGTGTCCTCGACCTGCGGCCGATCAGCGATCTCACCCGGGAGGTCGGCCTCGCGCTCGTCGTCGATTCGACCTTCGCCAGCCCGATCAACTTCCGTCCGCTCGACTTCGGCGCCGATGTGGTCATCCATAGCGCGACGAAGTTCCTCAATGGGCACCACGATGTGCTCGCGGGCGCCGTGTGCGGCACCGCCCCGTACATCGAGGCCGTGCGACAGAAGATGATCGTGTGGGGCCAGGCGGCCGATCCCTTCGCCTGCTGGCTGCTCGAGCGCGGCATGAAGACGCTCGACGTGCGCGTCAAGCGACAGAATGAGAATGCGATGCGGATCGCCACGTGGTGCGCCGATCGCCCGGAGGTGCGCCGCGTGCACTACCCCGGCCTCGCGGACCATGAGGACCACCGTGTCGCCACGGAGACGATGCTGGGCTTCGGCGGCATGATGGCGCTGGAACTCGCGGGCGGCGGCACGGCGGCCGATACGTTCTTACGCAAACTGCGTCTCATCCAGCACGCGTCGAGCTTGGGCGGCGTGGACACGCTCGTGATCGAGCCACGCTATTCGTCGCACGCGTCGATGACGCCCGAGCAACGTGCCACGATCGGCATCCCTGATGGCTTCATGCGGTTCAGCATCGGCCTCGAGGACGCGGACGACATCATCGCCGACATCGAGCAGGCGCTGACGTGAGCGGGCGGCCCCTCCCATGATCCGATTCGCGCGTGTCCACAAGGAGTATGCTCGCAGCGGAGCGGCACTCACCGACGTGTCGTTCCAAGTCGCGAGGGGGGAGTTCGTGTTCCTGACCGGCCCCAGCGGCGCGGGCAAGAGCACCATCCTCAAGCTCATCTACGCTGCCGAGAAGCCGACGCGCGGTGAGGTGCGCGTGGCCGGTGTCGCCACGGCCAGCGCCTCGGGCACGACGATCGCGACGCTCCGGCGCACCCTGGGCGTGATCTTCCAGGACTTCCGCCTGCTCGAGGACCGCACCGCCGAAGCGAACGTGGCGTTCGCCCTCGAAGTGACCGGCACGCCGCGCGCGGCCATCGGGCCCAAAGTGGCGCGGGTGCTCACCCAGGTGGGACTCGCCAGCAAGGGCACGTCGTTCCCCGCCGAGCTCTCGGGGGGTGAGCAGCAGCGTGTCGCCATCGCCCGCGCGCTGGTCAATGATCCGACGGTGCTGATCGCGGACGAACCCACCGGCAACCTGGACGACCGCGCGACGCGCGGGATCTTCCAGCTGCTGCGCGAGATCAACGCTGCCGGCACCGCCGTCCTGATGGCCACGCACGACCTCGACCTGATCAAGCGCACCGAGTGCCGCACGTTGGAGATCGATCGCGGTCAACTGGTGTTCGACACCGCCTCCGTCGGGCAGGGACGCTGATGTCCGCCATCCGCCAGGCCCTGCGCTCCAGTCAGCGCGCCCCAGTGCTGAGCCTCCTCAGCATCACGACGATCGCGTTCTCGTTGTTCGCGTTCGGGTTGTTCGGACTCGTCGCGATCAACATCCAAGCGACGTTGACGCAGATCGAGGAGCGGGTCGAGATCCGTGCGTTCATCGCCGATGGCACGCCGATCGAGGCCGTCAGCGCGCTCGTCGGCGACGCGGGCGCCTTCCCCGAGGTCCAGTCCGCCGATCTGGTGACGGCCGAAGCGGCGTTGGTGCGCGCGCGCGAAGAGCTGGGTGAGTTCAGCGACATCTTCGATGCGACGATCCTGCCGGCCTCGGTCGACGTGCGGCTGCGGGAGGGGTTCCGTGATCCCACCACCGTGGCCGCGGTGGCGGAACGGCTCGGCACCTATGCCTTCGTGGATGATGTGCGGTACGGGGAAGAGTGGGTCGAGAAGCTCTTCCGCCTGCGATCCATCGCGGGCATCGCGGGCCTGATCCTCGGTGGGACCTTCGCGGCCGTGGCCATGATCATCATCGGCGCCACGATCCGCATGACCGTGCTGGCGCGGGCCAAAGAGATCGAGATCATGCGGCTCGTGGGCGCGACCGATGCGTTCATCCGGCGACCGTTCCTGCTGGAGGGGCTCATGAAGGGCATCCTCGGTGGCCTCGTCGCCCTCATACTCACCTGGCTGGCGCATCGGGCGATCGCGCAGTGGGTCGTGGCGACGGCGTTCTTCGACCTGCCCCTCATGCTGCTTGGCATCACCGCGGGGGCCGCGCTCGGCGTGGTCGGCAGTGCGCTCTCTGTTGGGAGGCAGTTACGCGACCGCGCGTAGCGGTCCTGCTCCTCGCGCTCAGCGCGCTCCCGGCTCAGGCACAGACGGGAAGCGCGGAGGCGCGCCTGCGCACGCAGCGCGAGGAGTTGGGGCGCATCCGCCGCGAGCGTGATTCGCTCGAGAACGTGCTCCGCCGGGCGCAGGGCACGGTGCGGAATCTCAGCGCCGAGGCCGCGAACCTCGCGCGCCAGGCCGATGCCACGTTGCGGGCGGTCTCCACCCTCGACCGACAGTTGGAGTCCATCACCACCGACGTGGACTCGGCCAACGGCGCGTTGGTGCGGGCGCAGGATGAGATGGTGGTGAAGCGCGCCACACTGCAGCGGCGCCTCGTGGACATCTACAAGCGCGGCCCGCTCTACACGGCGGAGGCGCTGCTCAGTGCGCAGTCGTTCGGCGAACTGATCGCGCGGTACAAGTACCTCCGGCTCGTGGCACTGCGGGATCGGGCGTTGCTGCGCCGCGTCGAGGAGCTGCGGCAGCAGGTCGCAGGCCAGCGAACGGTGCTGGTCCGGTTGCAAGGTGAGGTCGAGTACTCACGCGAACAGAAATCCGACGAAGAGCAACGCCTGCGCGCGCTGGAACGCCAGCGAGGCTTGGCGGTGCAGCGCACCCAACGCACCGCGCAACAGGCCCAAACACGCTTGCAACAGATCGCGCGCGACGAAGCGCGCATGAACAACCTCATCGCGAATCTCGAAGCGGACCGTCGTCGCGCGGCCGCGAATCCGACCCGCACCGCCACCCCGCCGATCGCCAGCACCATCAAGACCGCTGACTTCGGCACGCTGGATTGGCCCGTCGACGGCGACATCATCTACCGCTTCGGTCGCGTGGTGAGCACCAACAACACCGCGGTGCGCTGGAATGGCATCGGCATCTCCGCCGAGCTCGGGACCGCGGTCAAGGCCGTGGCCGCCGGCAAGGTCACCACAGCGGAATCGATGGGCACCTACGGCACCTGCGTGATCGTCGACC
>JBEIVF010000005.1:0-28733 GCA_040374005.1 Gemmatimonadaceae bacterium
ATCCTCGAGCAGGATGTTGTCAGGCTTGATGTCGCGGTGCACCACACCCTTGACGTGCGCGTGCGCGAGCGCGTCGGCCGTTTCGCGCAGGATGCGGCGCACCGTGGCGTACGGCAACTGCGGCTCGCGGTGCAGGCGCGTGGCGAGGCTCTCACCGTGCACGCGGCCCATCACCATGAACACCAAACCCTCGTGCTCTTCCACCGAGTGGATGGGCACGATGTGCGGATGCGCCAGCCCGGCAGCCATCTGCGCTTCGCGCAGGAATCGCTCCTTCACATCGGCGCGGAACGCAAGCTCCGGTGGCAATACCTTGATCGCCACCGCGCGCCGCAAGCGGACGTCAGTGGCGGCATACACCACCGCCATACCCCCGCGCCCGATCTCGCCTTCGATGCGGTAGCGGTCGCCGGTGGCGGCGATGAGCCGATCCATCAAGCGGGGGGCGTGCATCAGGGGGTTCCGCGCTCGTTGCCCTGCTGGGCCACGAGCGCATCCACATCGCGCGCCAACGACATCGCCTGCTCGGCGATCAACGTCACGTTCTTCGTGGTCGCGCCGCCCGTCGAGAGTCGCAGCACATCAAAGCGCAGGTTCTGCAGCGCCAGCACGCAGCTCTGCAGTTTGCCCTCGAGCTCTTCGCGGCGACTGCCTTGGCTCGTGATGGCGCGGCGATCGCGCTTGAGCATGGCCAAGCGGCGCACGCGCGCTTCACTCGCGTCGCGGTCGAGGGGGTTGGCCAGCGCTTCGAGCTGCGCGATCTCTTTGTCGATCGCCGCCGTGTTGGCCGCGGGCACCGACCGATCGAGCTCGGCCAACGCCCACGCGATCCCCTTGATGCGATCGAGCAGCGCCTGCGCGGTGGCGCTCACATCGCCCAGTTGCTTGCGCTCGTTCTTCGGGAGCGCCGCGACGATGCGCACGAGTTCGTCCTTATCGCGGGCGGCCTGCTGGAACAGCTCGGCCCGCGGCCCACCCAGCGCGGCCATCTCGGCCACGCCGAAGTCGCTGGGCGTGCCGAGCGAACCGCGCGTGGGCGGGTCCATCAGGCCGGGGAGATGCCGCCGCGACTGCCACCGCGCGCGCACGGCTTCGCGCTTTTCGGTGTCGAACACCGCGCGCACATCGTCCACGCCCTCGGCGACCACGTCGAAGAACATGCGGTCGCGGCGTTGCCGGAACACATCGCGCCAGTCGTAGCCCTCGCTCCACACCTTGGCGTACTTGAACGCCAGGAACACGGACCAGATGGCGGTGAAGCCGAGGAGATCGGTGTTGGTGAAGATCGTGAGCCCGAGGATCACCGAGTTGACGACGATGTACGGCGCCATCCGCTTGCGGAAATCCACGACGACCGGCGCGTTCCAGCGGAGCACCTCGTCGCGCGACGGCAGATCGTCGGTCCCGTCGGGCGGGAGCGGCGACCACGACGGCGCCGGCCGAGGTGGCTGCGGGCGCGCGATCGGCACGGGGCCCGCGCCATCGAGGGCGGCGATGAGCGCTTCGGCGCTGTCAAAGCGATCGGCGGGATCCTTTTCGAGGCAGCACATGACGATCGCCGCCAGATCGGCGGGGATCCCGGCGCGCTTCATGTTGACGGGCGTGGGGCGCTCCGACAAATGCTTGACCAGCATCGCCGGCGTGCTCGACGCGATGAACGGCGGCTCGCCCGCGAGCATCTGGTAGGCAACGATGCCGAGCGCGTAGAGATCGGCGCGGCCGTCCACCTCTTTGTCACCGGCCGACTGCTCGGGCGACATGTAGGCCGGCGTGCCGATAGCGATGCCCGTGGCCGTGAGGCGCGCGTCGGCGCCGTCGCTGATGGCGCGGGCGATGCCGAAGTCGGTGACCATGGGCCGCCCCGAGCCCACATCGAGCATGATGTTGTCAGGCTTGATGTCGCGGTGGATCACGCCGCGCGAGTGGGCGTAGGCGAGCGCGTCGGCCACATCGCGGAGCAGGCGGCGGGCGGCTTCGGGCTCCATCGCGCCGTGCTTCTGCAGGCGCGTGCCTAAGTTGTCGCCGTCGATGAACGCCATCACGAAGTACACCAGCCCGTCGCGCTCGTCCACCGAGTAGATGGGAACGATGTTCGGGTGGCCGAGCTGCGCCGCTGTTTCGGCTTCGCGGAGGAAGCGCGAGCGGATCTCGCTGCGATAGCCGAGTTCGGGCGGCAGTACTTTGATCGCGACGGTCCGCTTCAGGCGGCGGTCGCGGGCCATGTACACCACGCCCATGCCGCCCCGGCCGAGTTCGTGCTCCAGATCGTAGACGCCCGCGAGGATGCGCTCGAGATGGGCGCGCAGCTCGGCATCGGCGGGTAGGGCCTGCGGATCGGGCACGGACAGGATCGTGGAGAGGGAAAACGGGTACGCTAGCGGGGGGGACGCCGTGACAAAAGGCACGGGGTGGAGCCGTCTAGGCAGTCCCTACGTCACCACGGCACTGAAAAGTTGCAACCTCCGCCAAGTTGTCGTAAGTCAGAGGTGTGGAACGGTGCTTGCACTATTGGCACGTCAGCCCGCGGTCGCCCACTGTGGCCGGCCGCTTACCACGTGAGGTCGGATGAGCACACGACAGGTACTTCCCGTTCTCCCGCTGCGCGGAACGGTCATTTTCCCCGGGATCACGGCCCCCATCGCGGCGGGCCGGCCTGGGACGCTACGCGCCATCGAGGCGGCCCTGAAGGGCGACCGGCTGGTGTTCGCCGTGGCCCAGAAGGACAACACCGACGAGCCCAACCCCGAGATCCTGTACTCGATGGGTGTGGTGGCGCGGATCGGGCAGGTCCAACGCGGCCTGGGCGGGGTCCAGCTGTTGCTCCAAGGGGAGCAGCGGGCGGCTTCTTTGCAGTACTCCGAGACCGAGGGCTACCTGACGGCCACGGTGGTGGCCGCCGAGGAGATGTCGCCGCTGGACGACCACGATCCGGCCTTTGAGGCGCTCCACAAGGAGACCCGTGAGCGGGCCGCCGAGCTGGGCGAGCGCCGGGGGCTACCCGAGGAGGTCGTGCATCAGGTGCTCGACTCGGTCACCGAACCGGGCAAGTTCTCCGACCTCGTCGCCGGCTACATCGAACTCTCCGTGCCGGAGAAGCAGGGACTGCTCGAGACGCTCTCGGTGGAGGAGCGCCTGCGGAAGGTGCTCGTGCATGTGCAGCGCCAGATCGGGTTGCTCGAGGCGCAGGAGGAGATCAAGACGCAGGTGCAGGAGGAGCTAGGCGAGCGGCAGCGCGAGATGTTCTTGCGCGAGCAGTTGAAGGCGATCCAGAAGGAGTTGGGCGAGGAGGATTCGTCCAAGGAGATCGCCGAGTTGCGCGAGAAGATCACCAAGCTCGAGCTGCCCAAGTTGGCGCGGGCCGAAGTGGAGCGCGAGTTGGGCCGGTTGGAGCGCGCGGGGCGCGAGTCGATGGAGGCGCAGGTCATTCGTACGTATCTGGAGTGGATCGCCGAGTTGCCGTGGGGCAAGCGGTCGGACGATCAGCTGGACTTGTCGCGGGCGCAGGTGATCCTCGACGAAGACCACTACGGCTTGGGCGACGTGAAGGATCGCGTCCTCGAGTTCTTGGCGGTGCGTCAGTTGCGGGCGGCGCAGGAGGCTGAGGCGTTGACGAAGACCAGCGAGCACGCGGATCCGAAGGAGGCCAAGGCGCGCGCCATGGCGAAGGGCCCGATCCTGTTGTTCGTGGGCCCGCCGGGTGTGGGCAAGACGTCGATCGCCAAGTCGATCGCGCGGTCGCTCGGGCGCGAGTATGTGCGCGTGGCGTTGGGTGGTGCGCGCGACGAGGCGGATATTCGCGGCCATCGTCGCACGTATGTGGGGGCGATGCCGGGGCGCATCATTGCCGGCATGAAGCAGGCGGGGACCAAGAATCCCGTGTTCTTGCTGGACGAGATCGACAAGCTCGGGACATCGTTCCAGGGCGATCCGTCGAGTGCGTTGCTGGAGGTGTTGGATCCGGCGCAGAACGACTCGTTCACGGACCACTATCTGGGCGTGCCGTTCGATCTGTCGGAGGTGATCTTCGTGGCGACGGCGAATTTCATTCAGAACATTCCCGGTCCGCTGCTCGATCGTATGGAAGTCGTTGAGTTCGCGGGCTACACCGAGCGCGAGAAGGCGCAGATCGCCAAGAAGTATTTGGTGCCGCGTCAGCTGGAGGACTCAGGGCTGGGCGACAAGAACGTCGAGTTGTCGGACGAGGCCGTGAGCACGTTGATCTCGCGCTACACGCGTGAGGCGGGTGTGCGGCAGTTGGAGCGCGAGATCGGTGCGGTGACGCGCAAGGTGGCGCGGCGCATTGCGTCGGGCGATGCCAACACGACCATCGAGGATGGCGTGATCACCGCGGACGAAGTGCGTGACTTGCTGGGCCGTCCGAAGGTGCATCCGGAGAAGCTGAGCGAGACCAACGAAGTGGGCATGGCGACGGGCATGTACTACACGCCAATGGGTGGCGACATCATGTTCGTGGAAGCGTCGACGCGTCGGTTGGAGGTGGCGGCGGGGACGGAGACGCCGAGCGGTGGGCCGGTGGCGTTGATCCTCACTGGCCAGTTGGGCGACGTGATGAAGGAGTCGGCGCGTGCGGCGTTCACGTTCGTGACGAACCATGCGGCTGACTTGGGTATTCCGCGGCACCGGTTGGGCGCGGTGGAGACGCACATCCACGTGCCGGCTGGTGCGATCCCGAAGGACGGTCCGTCGGCCGGTGTAGCGATCGCGACGGCGTTGGCGTCGGAGATGTCGGGGCGCCCAGTGCGTCGTGACATTGCGATGACCGGCGAGGTGACGCTGCGTGGACGTGTGTTGCCGATCGGTGGGGTGAAGGAGAAGGTGTTGGGTGCGCACCGGGCGGGGATCACGCATATCGTGATCCCGAAGGCGAACGAGGCGGACCTCGAAGACGTGCCGGAAGAGGTGCGTGGTTTGCTGACGTTCCACGCTGTTGAGACGTTGGCGGAGGTGTAGCCCGCCTGCGCCAACACCCGCTCCGCCGCCTTGACGCGGAGACGCCTACGATGTCGAGTTCTGCGATGACCACTAGCTGGAGCGTCCCATGAGCATTGCGAACTCCCAGCCGCTTGAGCGGCGACCCACCCATCCGGGCGAGATCTTGCGCGAGGATTTCCTCGCCGAGTACGGGCTCTCGGTCACGGCGCTCGCTGAAGCACTCGGTGTGTCGCGACAATCTGTGAATGAGTTGATCCGCGAGCGGCGCGCGGTCAGCCCCGAGATGGCACTCCGGTTGGGGAAGCTGTTCGGCACCTCACCGGAGTTCTGGCTCCAGCTTCAACAGAACATCGACCTGTGGGACGCCGCGCGTGGTCTCAAGCGGGAGATCGCACACATACGTCCGCTGCAGGTCGCGTAGATAGCGCTGCCGAGCACCACGCGGCAATGGATTGCTGATGGCCGCAGGGTTCGGATGACGATCGAGCGTACTTGTCGCCGTAGGTTGGCGCGATGACCACACCTGCTCCGTTAGAGCATCGAGGGCAGTACTCGCTGATGGGCCGAGTGCGCGCCGCGCTTCACGTGCGCCGCCGCAGTCCGCGGACGGTTGAGGCATACACCGCGTGGATTAAGCGCGATATCCGCTTCCACGAATTGAAGCATCCGTCGACGCTTGGGCCTGCCCAGGTGAGTGAGTTCTTGACTGATCTGGCTGTTGGGTAGCGAGTGGCCGCGTCAACCCAGAATCAGGCGCTGGCGGCCCTGATCTTTCTGTACCGGGACGTGTTGCAAAGTCCCTTGCCTCGGGTCGAGAACATCGTGATGGCTCGCAAATCACAGCGACTACCGTCAGTGCTCTCGCGAGCGGAGGTGCAGCAAGTTCTCGCCGAGGTGCGCGGCACCGCTCGGGCGCGTCGATGACCGGCGCATCCGCGGCAGACGGCCCTACAGTTTTCGGTTCAGCACGTCCTCGATCGCGGTGTTCTCCAAGGCCAGCTCGGCGTACATCCGCTTCAGCTTCGCGTTCTCTTGCTCCAGCTCCTTCAGTCAGCGGAGCTCCGGCACCGAGGCCCCGCCGTACTTCGCCTTCCACGCGGAATAGGTGGGGCAACTGATCCCATGCTTCCGCAGGACCTCCGCCACGGGTAGCCCCGCTTCCGCCGCCTGCAACACGGCCAGGATCTGGGCTTCGCTGAACTGTGACTTCCTCATATCCCCTCCAAAGGGCGACGAGCAAGTCTAACTTATCGTGTATCCGCTGGGGGTAAGGGTACGCTCGGAGGCTATGAAATCGACTCTCTAGCTACACGAAGTCTTGAAGGCGGTTCGAGGGTCATCGACAAACAAACAATCATTGACGAGAACAAATGATGTCCATCCGCTCATTCGGGCTGCTGACTGCTGTTGGAGTTCTAGTCACGAGCTGCGACGGTCCCACGGAACCGACGCCGGTTGCATCATTAGAGGTAACGGCTCCCGCCACCACCTTGGCTAGCGGTGGCAGCGTCCAACTGACCGCCGTGGCGCGGAGCAGCGGTGGCCAGACGCTCGCTGGCCGCACAATCACCTGGTCGTCGTCAAATCAAGCCGTCGCGACCGTCTCTGCGGCGGGCTTGGTAACTGCGGGGCATGTGCTTGGGGGAACGGCCGAGGCGGTAACCATTACCGTAAGGGCTGAAGGCGCCGCTAACGCGGTGGCGATGAGTGTCACGCCCGTCCCAGTGGCCACCGTGACCGTCCTGCCAGACACAGCATCGCTCCTGGTGGGTGCGACGCAACAACTCATAGCCACCGTTAAGGATGCGCTAGGAAACTGGCTAACGGGACGCACGGTGTCGTGGAGAAGCGCGGATACTCTGATTGCCAGCGTGTCTGCCACGGGGCTTGCAGCGGCAACACCGTATGCCGGTGGGGCGAGCCGACTCGTCACCATCACAGCGACAAGCGAATCGAAGGATGGATCAGCCGTGCTCGAGGTTCAGCCACTTGCAATCGTTTCTGTGAAGATAGCCGTTGATACAATTGTTCTTGAAGCAGGAGCATCTCAAGGTATCAATGTCACTGTGAAATCAGCAGCCGATGACATCCTGACCAACAGAGCGCTGACTTGGAGGGTGTTGGATTCAACGGTCGTGACCGTTCAATCAACAAATGAAGTATCGGCACGTCCGTACACTGGATTTGCATTCAAAGCCGCCAGTGTAACAGTCAGCGCAGGCGGTTTCTCGGATACGTTGGTTGTGCGAGTGCGTCCTAGCGAGGTGTTCGATGGATACAGAGTGGCACCAAACGCTCGTGCGCTGGGAACGGATTACTGGGAGAACACCACGGTACCACTCGACCTCGTGCTGCGAGTCTTCTTGACGAGGCACAAAAATCACCCCAACAGTCAGCATTCCGGCTGGGCATTCGCAGCGACCGCCGGTGATTTTAATGATGATGGTTTTGTGGATGCCTTCACTGCGGGCTCTGCATGCCAAGGCATGCAGTCGCGACCCACATTTTTCATCTGGAATCGCGATTCGCTCCGGTTCGACGAGCGGAACCTGTTCCGAAATGCAACCGATTACTTGGGTGGCCCGATCGGCATTGAAGCCGTCTACTTGAATGGCGATAACAAGGTGGACTTGGTCATTCACGGACACGCGGATGAATGCGCCGGTGTCGTCGATACCGCCGATGTCATTTTGGCGATGAGCGCACCAGATGGGCTCTATGATCTGATCTACCTGAATCTGGCTCCACCTTCGGTCGGTCAAACCGGCGGCGAGGAGGGGGATGTTGCCGACGTAACGGGTGACGGCTTGCCCGATCTATACATCGCAAATAATTCCCACTCCTACATCTTTCGTGGCATCCCGGGGGCGCCGTATTTCACCGCATCTAATCCAATTCATTTCGCGTCGGATACGACTAATTATCCAGGGGCCAATAACGGCTTTGGCGAACGTGTTCCCACAGCATCAGAATTCGCCTTCGGGGGTGCTACGCGCTTTGATGTTGACGCTGATGGCCGCCGTGACCTCATCGTACAGACGACAGAGGACCCCACCGCGCAGCGGTCTACGCGAATCTTTTTTAACCAAGGGAGTGGACGCTTCAACACGACACGATATGTAAGCTTGCCGTATTTCTACCTAGAAACCGTCTCTTCGTCAGGCGGTGGTAAGATCGCGCACAATATGGATGTCATCGTCACCGACTTCGACAACGATGGCAGGCGCGACATCATCTCAACCAATCAAGAGTCGTATCTGAACTGGAACATCGTGCTTTACATCCAGCAGGCCGATGGATCGTTCAGAATTGATAGAGAGGCTGTGTCATATCTCGGAACGCCTGCGGCGCGGGAGCAATACAAGGTTGGGCTGGTGTATGCAGACTACAATGCAGACGGACTTCTTGACGTGGGATATGCAAGCGGAGGGGTAAGCTGTAACAACTTTCCAACGACGGTGTTCATAAAACAGGGAAGCAGGCTCGTCGAGCGACCGCTTGCCCATATTCATCCATATGCCAAGCACCTCTCCGACCTTGTTAGGTACTCGCCGTGTTGAGAACCGCGAGGCATCGCCTCCCACAGTGGTTGCGGGATCCGGGATGCTTTTCGGAATCACGGCGAGTCTGCCAACGCGTCGCGTTGCCAGTGATCTCTTAGGCAGCTCGCCCAACAAGGGGTATCGCGGTCGGGGGTTCCTGCGAAGATCTCCATCAACCCGATCTGCCGGAGAACGGGTGCCCACTGGTCGATCTTCGCTCGGCGTACGCGCTGCAAGATCGTCGCACCGACATTTTGTTGAGTGGTCACCATATTTGTGATCAGGTCTCCATCAGTGACGCGGGCACCAGCACAGTGTAGGCCGGCGCAAGCCGGAAGCTGCCGCCAGTGTAGCTCCGAGCAAGGCGCGCCTCCGCTCCCACGCACGCGCGCCTGGTGTTTACGTTGTGGCATGTCACGCATCACAACGTCCGCGCGGCGCACACCGTGAAGCTCGCTCGCTATCTCTCGGATCTGGGCTACGGCACCAAGCGGGAGCTGGAGCGCATGCTCATGAACCGCCAGATCACCCTCGCCGACGGCACCGTGCTCAAGGACAGCGCGCAGGACGCGCCGCCCCACGAGCTGCTGCGTGTCATGGGAGTCCCGCTCGATCCACCACCGGGCGCCGTCATTCTGCTGCACAAACCCGCCGGCACGGTGTGCTCCACCGAAGACAGCAACCCGTTGGTGTACGACCGGTTGCCATCGCGCTTTCGCGCTCGATCACCGATCATGTCGCCCGTGGGCCGGCTCGATCGTGATACCACAGGGCTGTTGCTCGTCACGGACGACGGACAGCTGCTGCACCGGCTCACCTCGCCCAAGTCGCATCTACCCAAACGCTACGTTGCACAGCTCGCGGAACCACTGCGTGAGACCGCGGTCGCCGAGTTCGCGAGCGGCACGCTCATGCTCAGCGGCGAAACCTCACCGTTGGCGCCGGCGACCCTCGATATCATTGAGCCGCGCCTAGCGCGCGTCACGATCACCGAGGGACGGTATCATCAGGTGCGCCGCATGTTCGCGGCCGTTGGCAATCACGTGCAGTCACTGCACCGCGACGCATTCGGCCCACTTACGCTGGACGGTGTCCCCGAAGGGGAATGGCGAGTGCTCAGCGCGCAGGAGCGCGACGCGCTGGAACAGGCGCTACGAACCGCACGCCTCACTTGCGTGTCGCCGCGAGCACCTTGAAGCGATTGCCGTCGAATACCGTGCGACGATTTCCGAACACGCGTTCCAGCTCCCACTCGTAGGGAAGTGTGCGGTTCGCCACCAATTGCAGCGTGCCTCCAGGACGCAGCACCTGCGCCGCGGCTTCGATGAAGCGCACGGGCAGCGCCAGATCCGTGGTCTTGCCAACGTGGAACGGCGGATTGCACACGACGAGATCGAATCGCTCGTCGCGAACGGCCCCGACGACGTCACTCGCGAGCACGCGCCACGGCGTCACCCCTGAGCACTCCATGGTGCCTGTCGCACAGCGTATCGCTTCGCTGTCGGCATCCACCAGCGTGACCGTGCCGCGCTGCAGGAGACGGCCGGCCACCGCGCCGAGTACGCCCGCGCCGCAACCAAGGTCCAGCACATCGGCGTGCGCCGGAACGTGCAGGTGTTCGACCAGCGTCGCCGTGGCTTCATCAAGATGCTCCCACGAGAACACACCAGGGCGCGTGAAGATCGACAGCGGCGATCCGCGGAGTACGTGCGACGCTTCGCGAAAGGCGCGCACATCATCGAATGGCGCGACCAGCGGTTGGAGCGCGGATAGGTCAACGCGTTCACCCCGCACGCTCATCAATACGCGATGCCCCCCGGCGTGGCCCATCACCGCGCACTGTCCGAACACGCCTTCCAAGACTTTCGCCGCGGGTCTGATGCCTTCCCCGTTGCCACCGACCACGACACACCGTCCACGCGGCTTCAGCACCTGCACGGCATCCAGCACCAGTTGATAGAAGGCCACGCGCTCAGACGGCAAGCGGATCACCACCAGATCGAACGCGTGTTCATGCCCATCGCCACGCGAGCACCACGTGGCCAGACCATGCGCATGATGCACCGGTACCTGCGTCAGGCCACCCATTGTGAGATCGCGTTGCATCTGTGTGACCGCCGGCCAGCGACGATGTGACACCACCACACGACCCTCGGTCGCGGCCCGAGCACCGATCGCGACCTGCGCACTTGATTCCGGATGGAAGTACAGCACGGAATCCGCTGCCGCGATACGAAGTTGTTGCAACAAGCGCGTGCTCGGCGAAACGATCGATGACATGGGATCGACGGACGGTCCTGAGAAAACGACGGCGTGTCACCCACCATGCGCGTACTTGGCGCATGCACGTCGTCGTCACTCACCTGTTCTGGTGTGATTCGCCGCGACGCGAGCGACCACACGAACGTTGCATAATATGAAGAAGATACGTCACGTGCCGGCGGGAGCGATCCCGAAGGACGGTCCGTCGGCAGGTGTCGCCATTGCGACCGCGCTCGCGTCAGCGATGTCAGGCCGCAGGGATCGGGTCAGCACAATCTTGATCGCGGGGTTCGCTAAGGCGAGCCCGGCGACCACTGCTTCAGCTTCGCGTTCTCTTGGTCCAGCTCCTTCGGCCGGCGTAGCGCCGGCACCGACCTCCCGCCGTCCTTCGCCTTCCACGCGAATTATGTCGGGCGGCTGGTCCCATGTTTCCACAGGACCTCGGTCACGGGCAGCCCCACCTCAGCCTCCTGCAACACCGCCACGATCTGCGCTTCGCTGAACTGCGACTTCTTCATACGCCCTCCTCAAGGGCCTCGAGAAGGTCGAACGTATCGTGTATCCGCTTCGGCTCAGCTTACGCCGTCCGTAGATCAGGTGGGAGGGCCGAACGTCACGGTGAGTTGGTAGGCACCCGTCCCGCCGCGTTGGCCAAGCGCTCCGTTCCACCCAAACGCTCTCAGCTCGAAAATCCCGCCGGTGGGAGAGCGACAATTACTCAGTGTCAGTTGCGCATCGATGTTACCCGGCGCCACATCGTCGTTGTTCGCAAACACCGTGTTGGTAAAAGCGGACCCTAGCTCGATATACGGATCGAGAATTGACCCTGCTCCGGCCACCCGTTTCATGCTGATTGTGCAGGATTGGCCTTTCCCATAGAGCACAAATCGGTCAAATGGAGCTTCAGCGGTACCAAGTCGGCAGCTTTGATTGGTGACACTCTGCAACGTGACAATACTGCCCACGAGAAAAGGCGAACGACAGCCGTCCACATCCTCTGGCTGAGAGAAGACGCCGAACCGATAGCTGCCCGTCTGCGCCTGCGACAAAGGACTCACGGTCGTGGTCCCTTGAGGGACAAAGAAATCGAGTTCTAGCAACGAGTCCGACCTGGACGTGTACGTAAGCCACGATCCGATATGCAGGCCAACGCCAGGAAAGCTGGCGTTGAGGACGACTTTCAGGACACTACTTGGACCCGTGATCAGGTAATGGTCGAACAAATAGTCTTTGTAGTCTCGATTCTTGCAATCGTCGACCGCGAACGTGCCGGTCACGAAGGACCCCCAGGCCAGTCCGACCGGAGTACAGGGATTGGGCGTCACGGTCACCGGAATAGACGCCGTGAGCACGGTCGTGGAATAGCCGGCGCCGACGCCTTGTGCGGTCACCGTCACGGTGCTGACGCCCGGCGCGACCGCCCTCACGAAGCCGGTCGCGCTGACCGTTGCCACCGACGAAGCGCTCGACGTGTAGGTATACTCCACGCCCACCGTCGAGGCACCGCGTGAGACGGTCGGGGCCAGCGTGACCGACTCACCGACGACCAGCGCCGCCGTTGTCGGAGCCACCGCAAAGGTCAGCAGGGCGAGCGGGAGTGGCAGCACGGTGATCGTCGATGACGCTTCTTGGCCACCGGAGCTGGTGGCGGTGATGCGGGTGGTGCCCGGCGCAATCGCGGACACCTGACAGGCGCTGCCACTGACGGCGACGCTGGCAATGGCAGGATCCGCGCTATGACACAGCTGCAAGATCGGCGTGGGCCTCCCCCCCGCAATGACAACACCAAGCGTTCCGGCTGTCCCGGCGGTGAGTGTCAGGCTTGACGGCGCCATGGACATGGTGACCGGAACGACCGGCGTCACCGGATCGCCTCCAGCGCAGGCCGATGCCCCGAGGGCGAGGAACACGGCGACAACGCGTTGCACGCGAGGCGCGCACCAGGCGGACATCAACGTAGATGTGGGCAACGGAGTAACCTGATGGTAAGGACTGCGAGTCGCAGCGTGCTGGTAGCGATAGGAAATGCAATCGGGGCTGAGTAGTATACCCTCCGGTCCGCTGCCTCGCTGGCTGTCAGGCCTGCGCGCTGGACAGGTGACCCTCACCGCAGCACAGCCCAACGATATACGCGTCGGGCATGGCCGTGCCCGAACGTACCGTTCTACGGTCCTCATCGTCGTACGCTGGGCATCCACTCGCCGCCTCTTCCACTCACCCGCCGTGAACTCGATGCTCTGCTCCCGCCGCATCCTCGCCGTCGCCCTCGCGTTGCTCGCGGCCTCATCGCTCAGCGCCCAGGCAACGTCATTCACGTGGCCAACCTCCACCCCGTCCGCGGTCGGCCTCAATCCTGCCGTGCTCGACAGCCTCGACGCCGAGATCAGAGCGGGAACGTACGGCAACATCGACCGCATGGTGGTCATTCGGCGCGGTCGGATCGTGACCGACAAGACGTATCCGCGCGACTACGACACGATCTACGGCGACTCGTCGCGCGCCAGCTCGTCGCTGAACAACTCGCACGACCCGACCGGGCCCTTCAACTACTTCAATCCGTGGTGGCACCCGACGTATCGGCGCGGCACGCTACACACGCTGCAGTCCGTCTCCAAGACCGTGGCATCAGCGGTCATCGGGGTGGCGGTCACCCGCGGGGAGTTCCCGGCACTCGACACGCCCATTCTCACCTACTGGGACACCACCACCGTCGCGAATCTCGACGACCGCAAGCGGCGCATCACCATCCGCCACGTGCTCACGATGACGGGCGGATTCGACTGGAACGAAAGCATTCCGTACAGCGATCCGCGCAACACAGCTGGTGCGCTCGAGGCCAGCCCGGACTGGGTCAAGTTCACTATCGACCGGCCGATGATGCGTGAGCCGGGCACCCAGTTCAACTACAGCAGCGGTGAGAGCGCGTTGCTCGCGCACATCTTCTTCCGCGCCACGGGCGTCGACATCGAGGAGTACGCGGCGCGCTATCTCTTCGCGCCACTCGGCATCACCAACTGGCACTGGAAGCGCACGAACTCAGGCACCGTCGATACCGAGGGTGGCTTGTATCTCGAAGCGACCGACCTAGCGCGGATCTGGCAGTTGTGGCTGCAGGGCGGTCGGTGGAACGGCGCGACCGTGGTGTCGGAACGCTGGGTGCGCGAATCCGTGACCCCGCACATCGCGACCAGCACTCGCGTTGGCGCGCCGCAGTACGGGTACAAGTGGTGGCTCTACAACAATCCGGTCCAGCCGGGCGCGTTCATCTGGGCCGGGTCCGGATTCGGCGGGCAGTTCCCGATGGTGTTTCCCGATCAGGAGATGGTGGTGGTCTTCAATGCGTGGAACATCAGCGGCGCGCCCACGCTTCCGCTGCGGGCGACTCAGGAACGGCTGATCCGCGCGGCGAAGTAGGACCGGACAGTGGAGCTGCTGATGCGTCAAGCTCCACCGAACCGCTACCGCCCAGCCCCCGGCATCCGCTTCCGCGGCACCCGCTCCGTCGCCATCGCCGCGTGGTACACGTACGACGCCATGATCGTCGCGTTCTTCATGAGATCCTCGGGCTGGATCGCTTCGAGGTAGTCGAGGTTCGTGTGGCCCGCCGTCCCCGGCGTGCGGTCCTGCAGGAACTGGAAGCCCGGGAGCCCCACGTCGTCGAACGGGATGTGATCGGTGCTCCCCACGCTCTGGTTCGAGACGGCCGTCATGCCCAGATCGCGGAAGGGCTGCATCCACGCCGTCAGCATCTCCCGCGCAGCTTCGTTGCCCTGCAGGTAGATCCCGCGGTACTGCCCCGCCCCGTAGTCCTGATTGAAGTACGCGGAGAGGAGCTCGTACGCCGGCTTCACCCCGATGCCTGGATCGCGCGGATCGCCGAAGTGCTCGCGCACGTAGGCGCGCGACCCGAACAGTCCCTGCTCCTCGCCGGCCCACAGCGCGATGCGGATCGTGCGGCGCGGCGCAGCGCCCACGGCCTTGAGGATGCGCATCGCCTCGAGCGCCACCGCCACACCCGACGTATTATCGCTCGCGTTGGGACTCCCATGCCACGTATCGAAGTGCGCGCCGAGCATCACGACGCCCGCGTTCGGATCCGTACCGGGGATCTCGGCGACCAAGTTGTGCGCCTGCTCCACGCGCTCGCCGATGCGATTGCGGATCTCGACCTCGACCGTCACCGCGATCCCACGACGCAGGATGCGATACATGCGATTGTAGTGCTCCGGCGTGACGGCGAGGATCGGCACCGACGCGCGCATGCCCTCCGCGCTCCACCCGTCGTCGCGCGATCCCGGTCGCGAGAACCCCGGCACGATGGCAATGCGATTGCCTTCGGTCTGCAGCACGACCGCCACCCCTTCACTCTGGAAAAAGGCCATCCGCTCCACCGCGGAGATCACGGCCGTGTTGCGGATCGCGCGCGGTGGCGCTGGGCGTGCCGGCACGATCGTCGTGCGCTCGAGCGCCTTGAGCTGCTCCTCCGTGTAGCGCGGCACCCCATTGGTGAGCGGCGCAAGGTCGATCACGGCCGGACTCGAGATCAGCACCGCCTTGCCGCGCAGCTTCCCACGCTGCGCCTCGAGATCGTCTCGTGTTTGGAGATCCACGATCATCGCCTCGGCCGTCACGCGTCCCGGCGTCCCCGCCGTGTGCGCGACCGGATAGGCGGTGAGTGGCGTGTAGTCGGGCTCGAGCATGTGCGCCGAGACGTACTCGTTGTCCCAAGTCACCCCGTAGTCCATGAAGGGTTCGCTCGCCACGTTCGCGAGGCCCAACCGTCGCATCTCCGCGAGCGCCCAGGTCTGCGCACGCTGCATGTCGCGCGACATCGTGAGGCGGGCGCCGAGCACATCGACCATGTACGACTCGAACTCCATGACGCGCGAGCGTTGGAGGCCTTCCTCGCGGATGCGGGCGACCATCACGGGATCGACACCGTCGGCGTACGTGAAGGCGACGGTGGTCGCCGCGACGGCGATGAGGAGCGCGAGCGCCCAGGGGCGGCGGGGGGAGGGGCGACGGGGCATGGGAGGGGGGGTGGCAAATGCAGGTACATAGGCTGACGCGTGCGGTGGCGTCAACGGGCTTTTCGCGGTAGCGGTTCTGGGTTGCTGCTCTTCATTTAATCAAAGGACCTCGACTGCCACACAACCGAATTCGGAGTGGGCACCACCCGACCTGGCACATCTGCTTGACAAATACATATAGTAATACTATCAATTCAGACAATGCAATAGTAATACTACCACTGCAGAGGTGTATCCCTTCTATCCTAGCACGCAATGAATTCGCTGCTGAAGGAACTGAAGCACGACCTGCCAGCGAGTATCGTCGTCTTCTTCGTTGCCGTTCCCCTCTGCCTCGGGATCGCGCTGGCGTCCGGGGCGCCGCTGTTCGCCGGACTGATCGCCGGCGTGGTCGGCGGCATCGTGGTCGGCGCGGCCAGCGGGTCGCCGCTCGGTGTCAGCGGCCCCGCCGCTGGCTTGGCCGTGATCGTCCTCAATGCGATCGCGACCCTCGGCGGTTCGTTCGAGGCCTTCCTCGCGGCGGTGGTCCTCGCGGGCGTCCTGCAGATCGCAATGGGCTTCTTGGGCCTCGGGAGCATCGCGTACTACTTCCCGTCGTCGGTGATCAAGGGCATGCTGACGGGCATCGGCCTCTTGATCATCATCAAGCAGATCCCGCACGCGCTGGGCTCCTTCCCACCGCCGGGCGATGCATTGATCGTCAGCGGCGGCGCTCCCGCCACCGGTACGATCGATGGCGTGCTCCAATCCCTGAACATGGGCGCGGTGTTCATCGCCGGCGTGTCGCTCGTGCTCTTGGTGGCGTGGGACACGGTCCTCGCCCCACGCTTCAAACTGTTCCGCACGGTGCCGGGTCCGTTGGCCGCCGTGGCCCTCGGCATCCTGCTGAGCTCGCTGTACGCCTCCGGCGCGCTCCCGTGGTCGCTCGGGGCGCACCAGATGGTCGCCATCCCGATCGCCGGCAGCATCTCGGAGTTCCTTGGCCAACAGACCGCGCCAGACTTCTCTTTCCTGGCCAACCCCGACGTCTACGTGATCGCGGTGGTCTTGGCCTTCGTGGCGAGCATCGAGACGTTGCTCTGCGTCGAAGCCACCGACCGTCTTGATCCGCAGAAGCGCATCACCCCGACCAACCAAGAGCTCAAGGCGCAAGGGCTCGGCAACATCGTCTCCGGCCTGATGGGTGGTCTGCCGATCACGCAGGTCATCGTGCGGAGCTCGGCCAACATCACCTTCGGTGGTCGCACCAAGCTGTCCACGATCCTGCACGGCGGCTGGATCCTGGTCTCCATCGCGACGATCCCGTGGCTCCTCAACATGATCCCGCTCGCGACCTTAGCGGCCGTGTTGTTCATCGTCGGCTACAAGCTCGCCAAGCCCGCGCTGTTCAAGCAGATGTACGGTCACGGCTGGGAGCAGTTCGTGCCCTTCGTCGCGACCGTCGTCGGCATCCTCGCCACCGACCTGCTCCGCGGCATCGCGATCGGCATGGGCGTCGCGATCGTCGTGGTGCTGCATCACAACCTGCGCAACCCGTTCACCGTCCAGCAGCATGCACCGGGGACCGAGGAGTATCGCATCCAGCTGGCGGAAGAGGTGTCGTTCCTTAACAAGGGCCGCGTGCTCGAGCAGCTCGCGGCCATCCCTGACAAGGCCCATGTCGTCATCGACGCCAGTCAGTCGAAGGTGATCGACTTCGACGTGCGCGAAATGCTCCGCGATTTCCAGACTAGTGCCCCAGCTCGCGACATCACGGTCGAGTTCCGCGGCCTCACCCCAACCTAAGGCTCCTCCGATGAGAACACTCACCCGCGACACCCGCGACGCCCTCACGCCCCACCAGGTGTTGGATGTCCTGCGCAAGGGCAACGAGCGGTTCGTCAACAACCTCAAGGCCAACCGCAACCTGCTCCAACAGGTCAACGAGACCAGCGACGGGCAGCACCCGATGGCCATCGTCTTGAGCTGCATCGACTCCCGCACGTCGGCCGAGTTGGTATTCGACCAAGGGCTGGGCGACATCTTCAGTGCGCGCATCGCGGGCAACGTGCTCAACGACGACATCCTCGGGAGCATGGAGTTCGCTTGCAAGGTGGCCGGCGCCAAGGCTATTGTGGTACTTGGACATTCCAAGTGCGGCGCCGTGAAGGGCGCGTGCGACGGGGTCCGGCTCGGCAACCTCTCGGGCCTGCTGCAGAAGATCGAAGGGGCCATTGCCCTTGAGACGGAGACCACCAGTGACCGCACTGCCAAGAATGATTCGTTCGTGGAACGGGTCGCCGCACTCAACGTGCTGCTCGTGAAGAGTCAGATCATGCAGCGCAGCCCGTTGCTCGCCCAGATGGTCCGCGACTCTGAGGTCGCGATCGCGGGCGGGATGTACGACGTCGAGTCCGGCGCCGTGCAGTTCTACGATTCGCGCATCCTCCTCGGCGCATCGTGACGCTATCTGGTGCCGATCAGGTGCGACTTCAGCTGGACCCGAAGTTCCACCTGAAGGATCCAACGACCTCGGAGCTCGGAGCGTCGATCGTCGGGACCAGCATCCTGATGATCGACGAGATGGGCTACGAGGCCTTCACGTTCCGCAAGCTCGCGGATCGGATCGGCACCACCGAGGCCTCGGTGTATCGGTACTTCAAGAACAAGCACCGCCTGCTCGTGTACCTGATCGCGTGGTACTGGAGCTGGATGGAGTACCGACTCATGCTCGCGACGATCAATGTGGTCGATCCTCGCGAGCGCCTGCGGCTCGCGCTCCAGGAGCTGACGCGGCCCATCACGCCGGACGATCTGGTCCCGCATGTCGACGAGGCCGCGCTGTATCGCGTGGTCGTCGCCGAGTCGTCCAAGGCGTACCTCCATCGCGACGTGACCGGCGAGAATCGCGATGGGCTCTTCTTGGGCTACAAGCGGCTGTGCCGTGTCGTCGCGGACATCATCCGCGTGGTCAGCCCGACCTACGCGTATCCCGTCGCGCTGGTGTCGACGGTGGTGGAGAGTTCGCACTTGCAGCGCTACTTCGCCGAGCACCTGCCGCGGTTGACCGACGTGGACCCGACCCGCACCGACGGGTCGACGGCCGAGTTCCTGACGGACCTGGTGTTCAAGACGATCGCGGCCGGGGACAGCCCTCAGGGTTGAACCCACGGCGGGCACGGATCTAGGTCCGAAATCCTTCGTCCAAACATGGACCGTCAGCGCACCGACCTAGATCGTCGCCACCCCCGCGGCGGCCAGCCGTGACCCTAGCCTATTTCGGTCTCACCGCGCTCTCGGTCGTCGTGTTCCTCGTCTACGGCTTGACCTGCCTGTTCGCCAACGGCATGGCGGCCGACTTCGAACGCTTCGGCATGCCTCGACTGCGCGTGCTGACGGGGACGCTGGAGGTGCTCGGCGCCCTCGGACTCATCGCGGGGCAGTTCATCGACGGCCTCGTGATCATCAGTGCCGGCGGCCTCACGGTGCTCATGGCCCTCGGACTACTCACGCGTCTGCGGTTCCGCGATTCCGTGCGCGAATCGCTCCCGGCTTTCGTGCTGATGGTCAGTAACGCGTACATCGTGTGGTACGCGCTGGACCCAGCTCGCGGCTGACCACACGGCTGCTGCGAAAAACGACCCTCTCGCGCGTTGACTGCACGAGAGGGTCGTTGTCCTGAGGAACGTGACTCAGGCGGGCGGCAGGATGACCGCGTCCAACACGTGAATGACGCCGTTGGTGCACTCGATGTCCGTCGTCACGACGTTCGCCGAGCCGTTCAACTTCACGCCACCGGTGGTGCTCACCGCGATCTCGGCGCCGTTGACGGTCTTCACATGCTGGCCGTCGAGCGTGACCACATCAGCCGCAAGCACCTTGCCAGCGACGACGTGATGCGTGAGGATCGCCGTCAACTTCGGGATGTCGGCCAAGAGCGCCTCGACCGTGCCAGCCGGCAACTTCGCGAACGCTTCGTCGGTCGGTGCGAACACCGTGAACGGACCGTCGCCCTTCAACGTCGGGACGAGCCCGGCCGCCGTGACCGCTGCCGCCAGCGTCTTGAACGAGCCCGCGGCCACTGCCGTATCGATGATGTCATGCATGTGTATGTATCCGGAGAGAATGTGTGCGCTTCATCAGTACCTGAGCCGATTGAAGCGCACGGGGACCAGCATAGTTCCCCGCTGCGGTCGCGCCTGTGTAACGACGGCATCGCGGTTGACTACTCCCTCCTCTGAACGACAACAGCCCGCCCGGTTCCCCGGACGGGCTGTTGCACATCACCGCCGTGCGACCTACTGCACGATCTTCTTCGACTGCTGCTTGATCTTCTCCAGATACTTCTCGAAGAAGAACTTCTGGATGTCCATCATGTCGATCTCGCGGCCTTGGATGTACGACTGCTCGATCATCGACGTCATATCGAGCGGCGTACCCGTCGTGATCAACAGCGTCGCCTCCTTGCCCACCTCCAGCGACCCCACCTTGTCGGCCACACCCATGAACTCGGCCGCATTGATGGTCACCGCCTTCAGCGCTTCCTCTTCGGGCAAGCCGAACGCCACCGCGACGCCCGCTTCCCACGGCAACCGATAGCTGTAGAGCGCGCCTGACCCACCGGCGATGGCGAACTTCACGCCCGCCTTGAACAACTGCGCTGGTGAGGTATACGCGCCATCGTATCCGTCGTAGTTCCGCGCCGGGGCCGACATCGTGGACGTCAGGATCACCGGCACCTGCTCGGCCTTCAAACGCTCCGCCACATGGATGGCGTCGCGGCCACCGCGGATCACTAAGCGGAGCCCCTCAGCCTTGCCCCACGTGATCGCATCATTGATCTGCGCCACACCCTCGGCGGCCACGACCACCGGGATCTCCCGGTCGAGCGCCGGGATCATCGCCGCCAACCGCGAATCGGTGCGGAACGACTGACCCGTCTTCATCGCTTCGCGGTACGCGCGCGCTTCGCCGAAGAAGTCCTTCAGCTCCTGCACCTGCTCCGCGTACGTCTTCGGTGCCGGCCCCTGCGGCGCCCCACCGCGACCACCACCGCCGCCGCCACCACGACCACCGCGCGCGGCGGGATCAGGCCAGTTGATGTTCAGCGCCGCGGCACCCTTCATCGACATCTCTTCCCACGTCCACCCTTCGAGCGACATCGCCGACGACAAGCCCGAGATCACACCACCTTCCGGCGTGCTGAACGCCACGAGCACCCCCGCGGAGCGCGTCGTGCCGATGTGCCGGCTCTCCGCGTTCACCGCCACCTCGGCGCGCACGTTGGGGTTGTAGTCCCCGATCTCCGTGATGTCGTTGGACACATCCACCGAGCCGATCTCGGTGATGCCCACCGCACTGTAGGCATCGATCAGTCCGGGATAGATGTGCTTCCCAGTCACATCAACGATGCGCGCACCAGCCGGCACGGCGACGGTGGTGCCGATCGCGGTGATCTTGCCGTTGTTCAACACGATACTGCCGTTCTGGATCACCCCGTTGGTGACGGTGTGGATCGTCGCCCCGCGCAAGACCACCGCGCGGTCCTGCGGCGGTACGGTCATGCGCACCTGCGCCTCGGCGATACCGGCCACGAGCATCGTGCTCGCGCCCAGCGTCAGCACCGCCGCACGGAACGCGCGACGGCCAAGCGGAACCCGCTGTGTCATGGTCTGAGTCTGATGGACGGTCATGTTACTTGCCCTCCGGTGAACCACCACGCGCCGCCCCAGCGGCACCCGCGCCCTCGCCACCACCGGCCGAGAAGACGGCTTGGATCAACTGCGCCCGCTGCTTCGCGATGTCCTCGCGTAGCGTGGCGTCCTCCGCGAGCGAGAAGTACCGACGCCCGTCCACCCACGTCTGCTCCGCCTTCGTGAACTGCGAGAGCGGGTTGCCGCTCCAGATCACGAAGTCGGCATCCTTGCCGGCCTCGAGCGAGCCGATGCGATCGTCGATCGCCACGGCCTTCGCCGCCTGGTTGGTCACAGTCGACAGCGCCATCACCTCGTCCAACCCGGAGCGCAGCAACTTGCCGGCTTCCCAGTTCATGCGCGTCGAGATCTCCGCGTCATCGGAGTGCAGCGACGTCACCACGCCCGCTTCGATCAGCAGGCGCGCGTTGTACGACGTGGCGTCATACGACTCGAGCTTGAACGCGCCCCAGTCACTCCACACCACGGCGGCCACGCCCGAGTTCTTGAGCTCGGTGGCGATCTTGTACGCCTCCACGCCGTGCTGCAGCGTCTGCACCCGGAAGCCGAACTCCTCGGCCAATCGCACCAGCGCCAAGAACTCGTCGGCGCGATACCCGTGCGACGAGATCAACAACTTCTGGTCGAGGATGTCGAGCAGCGCCTCCATGCGCAGATCCTTGCGCGGCGGGATGCCCGTCTTGGTGGACGACTCCCAGCGCTGCCATTCCTTGCGGTAATCCTGCGCGGCGAGGAAGTGATCGCGGATGATCTCCTGCGTCCCCATGCGCGTGTTCGGATACCGCGTCGGGCTGCGCTTGGGGTTCTCACCCAGCGCGAACTTCACCGTGCGCGGCGCGTTCGCGATCTTGAGATCGTCGGGCAACAGGCCCCACCGGTTCTTGACGAACACGTTCTCACCACCGATCGGATTGGCCGAGCCATGCTTGATCATCTGCGTGGTCAACCCACCGGCCAACTGACGGTACATCCAGATGTTGTTGAGCGTCAGCACATCGCCCATCTGCACTTCGGGGACGATCGCGAAGCCGCTCTCGTTGACCGCGCTCACCCCCGTATGCGTGTGCGGATCGATGAGCCCCGGGGTCACATGCTTGCCGGTGGCGTCGACGATCACGGCCCCGCTCGGCGCGGTCAACCCCTTGCCCACCTGCACCACCTTGCCGGCGCGCACGAGCAAGTCCGCGTTCTCGAGGCGGCCCTGCGCGCCCTGCGTCCACACGGTGGCGTTGCGCACCAACAACACCGCCGGCTGCGCGGGTGGCGCCGTGCGCCCGTACTCCATCGACGGACGGATGAACGGCAGGTCGATCTGCGGCACCCGCATCGCGACCGTGCCCCGTGCGGCGCCCACGAACGCTTCGGTGCGCGTGCCACGGAAGGCGGGGTCCGCACCATTGGGCAGCGCGGTCCAGCCGAAGAACTCATCGTTGGTCACCGAGCCCGCGAGCAGCACGCGACCCTCGAACCCCAGCGGCTCGCCATCGAACGTCACTTCGAGACGACCCGTCTCGGCGGTCACCGTGGCCGACGTGAGCGGGATGGCGCGGCGGCCTTCACGCTCGATGGTGCCCCGAATGCGATTGAGCGGTCCCTCGAGCACCAACGTGGCCTTGAAGCCGAACTGGTCCTCGGAGGCGATGGCCCACGTACCGCGCGGATCGATCTGCGGCGGGCGCGTCACTCCATAGCGCGTGCCCTGCACCCACACATCGCGCACCCCAGCCTCTTGCGTGAACAGATCACCATCAACGACCACCAAGTTGGCGACCTTGCCCACCGCGATCGTGCCGTGCGTGCGCTCGATACCGAGCATGCTCGCAGGCGCCGTGGTCAGTGCCGCGAGCGCCTTGTCGGCTGACAAGCCGCGGGCCACCGCCAGTCGCAGGTTGGGCAAGAACTGCGTCAGCGACGACAAGCCATCGCTGGTGATCGCGAACGGCACGCCGGCCGCCGCGAGCTGCGCCGGGTTGGTCGGCGCGAGATACCAGTGGCGGAGCGCCCCGAGCGTCGCATTGAGCGCGGCCTCGGGTCCGTTCACCGCGGGCGCATCAGGGAAGTTGATCGGGATGATCAACGGCTGCGTGCGGCCCTTCAAGACGTCGATCAAGCGGTACTCTTGCCCGTTACCGCGGAACCACGGGGTCAGCTTGTAGTCCGTCGCGAGCTTGTACGCGCGCAGGTACTCGTCTTCGTTACCCGTCTCGAAGAGCACCGGCTGCTTGCCCTGCACCGCGCCAGCGAGGGCCGCGAGGGCTTCGCTGGTCTCGGGCGGCAACACCGAGCGGCCCCCCTTCTCGTAGGCAGCTTGGGCGCGGATGTACCACTCCGCGTCCATGAACGTCTGCTTCATCAGGGCGATGGTGCCCATCGCCGAGTTGGGGTAGGCCCCGCCGAGCGCGAAGGAGCGCTGGAATCCCACCGCCTGCGCGATGTCGGCGCGCAGCACGCGCTCCCGCACCCCGGCATCGCTGAGGTTCACGACCGAGGCCGTGCCGCGGAAGATCCCCTGCTTGGGCACCGCGAGGGCGGTGCCGAAGCCGAGTGAGCGCAGGGCGGCGCGGCGGGTTGCGTCGTCCTTGAGGTTCGACGTGGTGCTGTACCACGCGCGCACCTGCGGATTCCAATGCGTGGGGCCGACATCGCCTCCCGCGGGCACGGCGTCCATGCCGAGATCGGCGTGGGCGTCGATGAAGCCCGGATAGACCGTCTGGCCCTTGAGTTCCCATACGCGCGCACCAGCGGGCGGCGTCACAGTGGCGCCCACGGCCGTGATGAGCCCGTCACGAATGACGATGGTGGCGTTGTCGAGCACTTGGCCCGGCGCGGTGACGACGCGCGCCCCCACGAGGGCGTGGTAGCCCGTCGTGTTGTCGCGGAGCCCGGTCACGGGTTCGGTGCGGGAGGACTGCTGGGCGTCGAGTCCTGTGGCCAGCAGACCGCCGGCGATCAGGAGCCCGAGACCTCGGGAGAACGACACTGCGCTCACGGCATACTCCAGGGCGGACGACCGCGGTGGTCGCGCGGTCGTGGGGTGGGATGGTGCGCGCCGGACGCCTAGGGCGGCGGCGGGTGGGGCGAAGGTGCTGAGGAACTATGGCATTCGGCGGCGCTGGTGGCAAACGAGGGCACGCCCCTCGGCACCTTGTGCGCCTACGCGTCCCGCTCGACAGGCGTTGGCCCGCTGACAGCGTCGTGACGAGGTACGTTCCCAAGGTGCCCCTCGACGCATGTCACGGTGCTGGTGACCGATCTGGGCATCGAGCTCGGCAACTCCATCAGCGCGCTGCCTACACCTTCAGCGTCACACTCACCGGGCAGTGATCGCTCCCCATCACATCCGCGTGGATCGCCGCTGACTGCACGGCCCCGCGAAGGGTGGCCGACGCGAGCACATAGTCGATCCTCCAGCCGATGTTCCGCGCGCGCGACTGGGCGAAGTGGCTCCACCACGAGTAGTGCCCACCGCCCGCTTCGAACATGCGGAACGTGTCCACGAAGCCAGCATCCACGAACGCTTGGAAGCCGGCGCGCTCTTCCTCAGTGAATCCCTTGCGCCCGACGTTCGCCTTGGGATTCGCGAGGTCGAGCGGCGTGTGGGCCACGTTGAGATCACCACAGAAGATCACGGGCTTCTTCTGCTCGAGCGCACGACAATGCGCGAGGAACGCCGGGTCCCACCCCTGCTCTCGCAGCGCGAGGCGGCTCAGATCATCCTTCGCGTTCGGCGTGTACACCGTGACCACGTAGCACTGCGGGTACTCGGCCGTGATCACACGCCCTTCGTCGGTGCTGTCACGCCCCGCCTCGTCCACGAGCGGGTACCGCTTCGCGATCGCCTTCGAGAAGCCGTAGCTCACCGACAGCGGTTCGGTGCGCGAGAAGATCGCCGTCCCCGAGTACCCCTTCTTGCTCGCCGACGACCAGTACTCGTGGTAGTCAGGGAGATCGACCTCCACCTGCTCGCGATTCGCCTTGGTCTCTTGTAAGCATAGGACGTCAGGCTGATGCGCCGCCAAGAACGTCTGGAAGTCACCTTTGCGCAGCACCGCGCGGATGCCGTTCACATTCCACGAGTAGATCTTCATATTCAGGGAAGATACCGCTGCGTTCCCACGTGAACCACGCCGAGGCCCCATGCGCGATGATCGAGTGGGGCAAGGACGACTGACCCTACTGCGCCATCCGCGCCCCCGCCCCCTTCACCTTCACATCCAACCACGCCAGCCACCGCCCCCACAGATCGAGATCGCTCTGGTACGTGTAGAACCAGTGATCCTCGTGGTGGTACAGGTACATCGCGGCGTCCTTGCCCAAGCCCTGCAGCGCGGCGAACAAGCGCTGTGATGAGATGACGCTCGTCCCCGCGTTCTGATCGTCGTACGAGTGATACAGCAGTAACGCGCCCGCGAGCTTGTCCGCCCGCAAGAACGGCGACATGTCCATGTACGTGTCCTGTGCCTCGAAGAAGCTGCGGCGCTCGCCCTGGAAGCCGAACGGCGTCAGCGTGCGATTGTACATGCCATCGCCCGCGAGACCCGCCTTGAAGTTCGGCATCAGCGTCATCGCGTTCACCGTACTGAACGCGCCGTAGCTGTGGCCGCCGATCGCCATCTGGTCACGGTCCACGAAGCCCGAGTCCACCACGGCATCCAACACCGCGTCGAGGTTCTCCTTCAGGTCACGCGTGTAGTTGTCGTTCATGCGCCCCGCCTCGCCGAAGATCGGGATGTCGGGTTCGATGTGCACATACCCGTGCGCCACGAACAACTTGGTGCTCACCGACGGTCGCGCCGACGGCAACAACGGATACCGATGGATGTTGGTGTTGTACCGTGACCGTTCGTAATCCGCGACACTCGCATACTCGCGCGGATAGAACCAGATGAGCCCCGGCAGCTTCTGCCCCGGACGCCAATCACGCGGCAGGTTCACATCCACCCAGATCTTGGTGCCGTCGCGCGGCCGCGTCACCTGGAACCGCTTGAGGATCGCCCCGCTCACCTCCGGCGCCGCGTCCACATTGCTGGTGAGCTTCTGCGGGGCACCGCTCGCCGAGCGGAGCCACACATCCGGGATCGTCGTGCGCGACTCACGCGTGGTCACGAGTTGCGTGAGATCGTCGTTCAATGGCGCGATGAGCTCCTCATGCATCGCCCCATCGGTGCGCAGCACCCGCGTCCGCGCGCGCGTCGTCATGTCCATCCGATCCACCCACGGGCGCGGCGCGGTGCGGTACCAGTTCGCATTGGGCATCACGGTGCCGGTCACGCCCACGCTCTTGTCATCGCTGCCCAGCACCACGTACGACACGCCGTTGCGGCTCCGCGTGAGCAGCGCGCCGCGCATCGTGTCCGCCGGCGTTGGCGCGCCGGCGGCACCACCACCACCAAGCGTGACCTCACGACCGAGATCGAACCGCTGTGCGGGGTCCGCCACACGCACCGCGATGGTCGCGCCACTGTCGCTGAAGAACATCGTGCTGCTATCCGTGCTGAACGTGACGCTCGCCAGCTGACGACCGCCACGATACAGGATCGTCGTATCGTTCGCCCCGAACGGCGCGTTCCACCGCACCACCCGCGTCTCGACTTGATCACCGCTCACCGTCGCGCTCTGCAGGTACAGCAGCCCGGCACCGATCGGATTCCACTGCATGTTGCGCCGTGACGTATCCACCGGCGCCGGGCGGGCGCCCGCTGCCGGAGCCGCCGCCCCCGGCGCGCCACCACGACCACCCTCGCGCAACGTGGTCTCGCCCAGCGTCGCCACCACCGTGCCGGCGCGATCCCACAATTCTTCGACGGTCCCGAACGCACTCACCGGCACCAGATACGAGAACGGCTCCACCATCCGTGTCACGCGCACGTACGCCCCATCTGCCGCCGCGTCCACCGACCGCACCATCGCCGGCGCACCGATCTCCCGCACCGTCTTGCTCTTCACATCCAGGAGCGCCACCTGCCCCGTCGTGTACCACGTGAGCAGCGCTTTCTCGTGCGGATCCTGCAACAAGTCGAAGTGCACGGGCTGCGGCACCGCGCGCGACTCCGTCACGCGCACATCAGGGCCATCCACATCGCCATTGGGGCCGCGCGTGGGCTCGGGCGACCGCTTCGACGGCACCAGCACCGTCACGAGGTGCTGCCCGTTGCCCGTGAACGCGATGTCAGTGACCAGCGTCGCCAACAGCGGCCGCGCACTGAGCCGCGTCGACTTCCCCGACGCCACATCGAGCAGGTACACGTAGCTCGCCGCGGCGAAGTTGGCGATGTACGCCACCTGCTTGCTGTCGGGCGACCACACCGGCGAGGTGATGCGCGCGTCACGCGGCGTCTCCATGGCGCGCGTGGCACCGGTGCGCGGATCGATGAGCGTCAGCCCCGTGCGCGTCGAGGTCGTCAGCGTGCGCGCCCGATTCGCCCGCGTGTCGAGCACCAAGCCACCGAGATAGATGCGCGGCGAGCTGTTGATGCTGATGTCCGACCGATCCAGCCCCGTCTCCCGCAAGAACCACCGCTGGTCCGGGCTCTGATTGCTGAACGAGATGTCCACCCGCGGCGCTGACAGGATCTCGGCCACCCGCGACGGCGGCTTCACGTAGCGCTCCTCGCGGAGGATCTGCTGCGGGTCCCAGCCCGACTGCGTGGCCGTGGACTGGGCGCCAGCGGGCAGCGCGGCGAGCGAGAGGAGAACGCCGAGTCGGCGAACGGACATCGAGGGCATACGACACTCCGGAGAACGGTGGACGACGCGAAACCTACGCAGCGCGCGCACGCGATGTTCGGGGTGCCGGTATATTCCGGCGCATGATCACCTCCTCGACCACGCACTCCCGCATGACGCGCACCGCCTGCTGTGGCGCGACCGTCCTCATGCTCGCCCTGGCCGCGCTGGCGCCCTCGCTCGCGGCACAAGCCGCGACGCCCGCAGTGACCCGCGCCGACTTGGCCGCGGCCTACCTCCGGTTGGACCGGGCCTACAGCGCCGCCACCATGACCGACTCGCTGCGCGTCTCGGTCAATCGACAGTTCGATCGCGCATCGCTGGCCTTCTTCACCGGCCGGTTCGCCGATGCCGTCACCAGCGTCGACTCGGCCACCGTGCAATTGACCCAGCGACCGATCGCCCCGGAGCCGCCACCGAGCGCGCGGACCATCCGCGGTCAGCGCCCGTCGGTGGTCGCCGCCGGCTTCGCGGCACGACTGGCCGCCGTGGACTCCGCGGGGACGCTCGCGCAGGCGCATGTCGCC
>JBEIVF010000136.1:0-5630 GCA_040374005.1 Gemmatimonadaceae bacterium
CGTCGGCCACGCCGCCGACAGCATCTACCTGCGCGCGATCGACGCGCCCGAGCCGCAGGTCGTGCGGGCCGCTGCGATCGCGCTCAAGGGTTCACCCAACGGCACGGCGGCGCCACGCGCGTTGGCGGCCTGGGAGCGGTGGGTGGCGAAGCACACTGCCTCGGCCCACGACGCACGCGTGGCGCTGCTCGAGGTCGCGGGCCGCACCGCCGCCGACGATCGTCCGCCACCGATCCGCGTCACGCTACCGCCCGATGCGGTCGCCTTGGCCCTTGGCGCTGAGCTCCACATCCGTGTCACGCTCGACTCCGCGAGTAGTGGCGGACACTTCGATGTGCGCCTCCGCGGCGATGTGGCCCCAATGATGGCCGCCCGCATCGCCCAGCTCGTGCGCACCGGGTACTACGATGGCCTCACGTGGCATCGCGTCGAGCACGACTTCGTCATCCAAGGCGGCAGCCCGACGGCCAACGAGTACGATGGCTTCGCCGAGTTCCTGCGCGATGAGCTCGGGACGATCGCCCATCCGCGGGGCACCGTCGGCATGAGCACCCGCGGCCACGATACCGGCGACGCGCAGTGGTTCGTGAACCTGCGCGACAACGCACGGCTGCTGCGGGACTACACGGTGTTCGCCGAGGTCGTCGCCGGGATGGACGTCGTCGATGGGATCTTCGAGGGCGATCGCATCGCGACCATGCGCATCATCACCGGGCGCTGAGCACGCCCGGTCAGCGGAACGTCGCGATCGCGTCGAGCGGTTTGCGCGCGAGGTCGGGCACGCGGGCATCAGGGGCCGGATGCCCGACCACGATCAGCATCATCGCCTTCTCGTTCGCGGGCCGGCGGAGCACCCCATTGAGGAATCCCATCGGACTCGGCGTGTGCGTGAGGGTGGCAAGCCCCGCATGGTGCAGGGCCGCGATGAGGAACCCGCACGCGATGCCCACGGACTCCTGCACGTAGTAGTGCGTGCGGCGTTCGCCACTCGACGACACGCCATAGCGCTGCGCGAACACCGCGATCAGATAGGGCGCCGCCTCGAGGTAGGGTTTATGCTCGTCGGTCCCGAGGGGGGCGAGTGCGTCCAGCCATTCTTGGGGCGCACTCGCGTAGAAGTCGGCCTCGGCGGCCTCGGCGGCGTCACGGATCGCGCGTTTGGTCGCCGCGTCGCTGATCACCACGAAGTGCCACGGCTGTTGATGCGCGCCGCTCGGGGCGGTGCCCGCCGCGGTGAGGCACGTGTCGATGATCGCGCGGTCCACGGCGCGGTCACTGAACTGTCGCACCGTCCGTCGCCGTTGCATGGTGGCGGTGAACGCGTGTGCGCGGGCCAGCATCTCGGCCGGCGGGACCTCGGCGTACTGGGTGAGCGGTACGGTGGGCCGGGGACCGGGTGAGGATGACGTCATGCGATCCTCTCTAGCGCGGGAACCCGGCGCGCGGCAGCGCCGGCGTGATCCGCAACGCATTGCCGTAGTACACCTTCTTCAGGACCTCGTCGGGCAGGTCCAGACCGTACAACTTCCACGAGGCGTGGTAGTCACGGTAGTAGTCGAAGTAGTCGTCGCGCGTCTCGAACACGCGCCAGTAGTACGGGTACTCGCTTGGCTGGAATGAGTCCTTGCCGAACAAGATCCGGTCCTGGTACTTCACGAAGAAGTCGCGCGCGGCGCGCGGCTGCCGGCCCAGGTCATACAGGATCGCGCCCACTTCGCCGTACACGTTGGGCATCTCGTCCATCATCTTGCCGAGGCGGCCCAGGTCATTGGCGTGCCAGCCGAGGTGCGCCACCACGAACGTCGTGTTCTTGTGCTTGCGCATGAGGTTGTCGCGCTCGGTCATCAACTGCTCGAACGCGGGGAACTGCTCGGCGGGATAGCGGCGGCCTGGGAACAGCGCGAGCTCGAGCCAGCGCTCGTTCTTGAAGTCGATGGGCTGCCAGAACTCCTGCGGATCGGCGGTGTGGATGAACACCGGGATCTTGAGCCGAGCCGCGGCGACCCAGATAGGATCGAGCTCGGGGTCATCGATGCGCAGTCGCGTGCCATCAGCCTTGCGCGTCGACAAGCCGAATCCCTTGCCGACCTCACCCACCCCCACGGCGCCGGCGGCGATATCGGCCTCGAGCGCGGCCACCGCGCGTGCGGCCCAGCCCGGACCGACGTTGCTGAAGTCGATGCCCGTCAGGATGCGTACGCGATCCTGCATCGTGGCTGATGCACGCACCGTGTCCATCGTCCGCTTGAGGAGATCGCCACGCATGTTGTTGGCGACGACCATCATGCGGACGCCGATCCCGTCGAGGTCCCGGCGCAACTCCTCAAGTCCCGCCGTCGAGCTGAGCTGTCCGGCCGGGTGCCCGTGGTAGTCGATGGCGGGGAACTTGGCCTTGGGCACCGGGTTCGCCGGCGCGATGAGGGTGGAGCGTGGACGATAGTCCACGATGCTCGGCGCCGGCATCGTCGGGGCTTGGCACGAGAGCGGCCGCACCTCGGTCATCCCGGCAGGGCACTCTTGGCCGGGCTGGATCTGGGTCGCAGCGCCCCCGCGGCCGCCTTGGGCGCCGAGGGGAGCGGCGAGGAGCGCGAGGAGCGCACATGACGTACGAAGGACAACACGGGACATCTGGACTCCAGTAAGGTCTCTACGGTAATCTGCACCCAGCGGCCGGTGAGCGGCACCTGTCCCGCGCATCGTGTTTTCCCCTACCAACGCGCTCGTGATCACCTACGACCCCAAGAATTGGGTCGGGATCCTCCTCGATTTTCCGCGGAGTCCCGTCTTTCGCACCCTGTTCATCGATGTCATCGGGGCCGGCGTGTACGCCGCGCTCGTCGTCTGGATCGAGACCGACCTATTCAAGGTGGCCATACCGCTGGGACCGAGTTTCCTCTCGATCCTCGGCATCATCTTGGGCCTCCTGCTGGTGTTCCGCACCAACACCTCCTACGATCGCTGGTGGGAAGGGCGTCGGTTGTGGGGGCAGTTGGTGAACACCGAGCGCGGGTTGGCGCATCAGCTCGACGCGGCCCTCCCCGCTGATCCCGTGCGCCGCGCGGCCTATGCGGATCTCCTCGAGGCGTTCCCGCCCGCCTTGGCGGCACACCTGCGACGCCCGCGCGGCAGCACTGGCCCGCATATCCCGAATCAGCTGGTGCAGGGGCTGCAGCGCGCCATCGAACAGGATCTGCGCGCGGGAACGCTCGCGGCCGATGTGCGAATCACGATCGTGCCGCTCGTGCAGGCGCTCAACGACGTGGCCGGTGGGTGCGAACGCATTCGCAACACGCCGATCCCCTTCTCGTACAGCTCGTACATCAAGCAGTTCGTGCTGCTCTATGCGATGGTGATGCCGTTCGGGTTGGTGCGCGAGTTCGGCTACGGGACGGTGATCGCGAGCATGTTCACGTTCTTCGCCACGATGGGGCTCGAGCTCCTCGCGACCGAGATCGAAGAGCCGTTCGGGCTCGACCGCAACGATCTTCCGCTCGATGAACTCGCCGACCGCATCGGACGCGATGTGCGGGCCCTGCTCACCACCGAAGCCGCTGAGGCGGGCCCGCTGCCCGCGATGTAGATCAGCGCTGCGCCGCGCCGCGCCCCGCGGCGCGGCCGGTGGACCAGGCCCAGTGGAAGTTGTACCCGCCGATGGGCCCGAACGCATCGAGGACTTCGCCGCACAGGAACAGCCCAGGGTGGCGGCGCGACTCCATGGTGCGCGGATCGACCTCGCTCAGGGCGACACCGCCCCCCATCACCTCGGCCTTCTTATAGCCTTCGTCGTTGGTCCACGGGAGCGGACCGCGCACGAGCGTGTCGATCAAGCGACGGCGTTCGTCGCGACGGAGCTCGGCGAGACTCCGCGTGGCGGGGACGTCCGCTTGCGCGAGCAACACATCGACCAACCGATCCGGGAGCTCGTTACGCAACGCACCGAGCACGGTGCGCGCGCCCTGCGGCGCCAGCGCCGCGTCCCAGCCCGCATCATCGAGTGCCGCCCACCGCACCGTCACCCGGGCGGGTGAGGTGCGCTCTTGCCGCGCCCGCACGGCGACATGCGACACGTTGAGCACCGAGGGGCCGCTGTAGCCGCGATGCGTGAACAAGAACCCACCACTCCCGGTCGCGGTGCGCTCGGCACTCTTCGCAGTGAGCGTGAGGGAGAGCGAGATGCCCGCGAGTTCGGTGAAGGGGCTGGCCTCCACGGTGAGCGGCGTGAGCGCGGCGTACGTGGGATGCATGGTGTGGCCGAGCTCGCGCAAGAAACCGAGGCCGGCACCATCACTGCCCGTGAGCGGCACCGAGAGCCCGCCGGTGGCGACGATGACGCGATCCGCCGTGAGCGGCGCGCCGGTGTTCACCGCCACCACCCACTCGGCGCCCCGTGGGGTGATGCCCGTGACGCGCGTTTCCATCACCAAGTGCACGCCTTGTGCGGCCGCGTAGTCCATGAGGGCATCACGCACATCGCGGGCTTTGTTCGACACCGGGAACAGCTTGGCCGACTCGACTTCTTCGGCGAGCGGGATGCCGAGGGTCTGCTCGAAGAACGCCCGCTGCTCGGCGAGCGGCCACGAGCGCAGGATCTTCTTGAGCAGGTTCGGCGACGAATCCGTGACGAAGCGCGATTCGTCGACACGCGCGGGGAGCACGTTGCACCGCCCACCACCACTGATGAGGATCTTGCGCCCACCATCCTTCGTGCCTTCGATCAGCGTGGTGTGGGCGCCGACTTGTGCCGCGAAGATCGCCGCGACCGTGCCGGCGGCGCCTGCGCCGATGACGATGACGCGTGGCCGCTCAGCGGCCGTCATGTCGCTCACAAGAGTCCCACGCGGCCGGCCGGAGCAGGAAGCACGAGGAGTGAGCCAGCAAGCAACAGTGTGGGGAATCGCATCCCCGAAGTATGTGGTGGCGGCGACGGGCTGGCTACGCGCCGCCGTGACCGTTCCCGACATGGGAACGACAGGGCAGCCACCCGCACCACGAGGCGTGTCCGCCGTTGGTCGTGTTCCCAGTGGGCGCCCCTTCCGACGCGACCCGCACGGACCGATACTTCACCGACCATGATGACCCCACCTGCTGCCACTGTTCGCCGCGCCGACGAGGTGCCCTTCACGACCATCGCGGTGGGTGCCGACGCCGCCGTCCAAGTGCTGGTAGGGCCCGCACAGGGCGACACCGGCTATGTCACCCGGCGGTTCCGGATGGGCACCGGGGGCGGGATGCCGTTGCACACCAACTTGGTGGAGCACCAGCAGTATGTGCTCCGCGGCCGCGCGCGCATCACGATCGGCCGCGAGGTCCACGAGGTGGCCGCGGATCACACCCTGTTCATCCCCGCTGGGGTCCCGCACTCGTACGAGGTGATCGACGGCCCGTTCGAGTTCTTGTGCATCGTGCCGGCTCGGCCGGATGAGATCACGCTGCTCGAGGAGTGCTGAGCGCCCCGACGGTCCGCGTCACTGCGCCACGGTGCCTCCCCGCTTGAGCCAGCGGTCGTACCATCCGAGGATCTGCTCGTTGAAGTGCGTGAACTCGGCCTCGGTGGTGTTCGGGGTGCCGTGTCCACCGTTCACATAGTTGACCCACTCCACTTCCTTCCCGAGGCGACGGAGCGCGTAGTA
>JBEIVF010000119.1:0-6457 GCA_040374005.1 Gemmatimonadaceae bacterium
CCGCGCCCGTTCTCATTGTGCTGGTGACCTTCTTGCGGTCAGTCCACTCGGCTACTTATCGATCTCGGTCGTCGTCCGTCGGATCGCTGCCGTGCCCGACCGGTCGAGCACCCAGAGTTGATCCCCGTCGACCGTGACCGCGACGATGAAGCCGAGTTCGCGGGCGAGCCCACTGAAGCGGAGCGCCGGTCCGTCCAGCGCGAGCACCGCCACCCCGTCGATCCCCGAGGCCAAGAACGCGCGCGTGCGCGTCATGGCGACATCGTACACGAACCGCGTTTGCGTCCAGCGCTCCTGCAACTCGGGCCGTTCCGGCGACGAGATGTCAAAGAACAGCGCCCCCGAGTCGCCCGCCGCGACCGCCAAGCGGGTCCCCTCGATCGCGATGCGACGCGCACCACGGGGCACGGTCGTCTCACTGGCGATCCGCAGGGAGTCGCCGTCCTCCGCCAGGGCGATCAAGCTGGTGTTGGTGACCGCCCAGGTGATGCCGCGACTGTCGGTCCGGAGTGCCCGCACCGTATCGCTGACGCCCGCCCCAGGCCACGCCGCCGCCGGCTCGGCCGCCGTGCGAGGCACCCGCTCCACGCGAGACCCCGTGGCGACGACGAAGTCGCGCGCGGTGACCGTTACGGCCGTCGCTGGCGGACCGCCGCGGAGGAGCATGCCCTGGCCCTCAAGCAGGGGGAAGCGGTAGAACCCACCGCCCGCCACGATGCCGAGGAGCGAGGCGTCGGCGGCCACCGCTACATCATTGATGCCACGGAGCGCGGCGGCGCGGACGCCCACCGCCTGCAGACGCGGACCACTCTGGACCACGTGGACGCCACCGAGGCCACCGGCCACCGCCGTCTCACCATCCACGGCCATCGACACGGGCTCGCCTGACACGGCCACCGATTGCGTGGCTGCGGTCAGCGGACGTCCCCCGCGGTAGCGGAGGTCATGGAGCCGGTCCTTCTCGCGCCCGACCATCCAACCCACGAAGGCCCCCGCACCCATGGAGGTGCCAAGGATACAGGCCGGGTTCTGACACATCGTCTTGAGCGAGCGCGGCTCGCTGATGAACACGATGCTCGCCGCCGCCCCGGCCACCGCCATCCCGACGAACGGGAGGATGTGTCGCCGCGGCAACCGCCCGTAGGTGTCACGCTTGAAGAGCTGCGCTTCGAGGAGCGTGGGCGCAGTGCTGGCGGTCAACGCGGCGACCAACAGCGCCGTGCGACCGATGGTGCGAGGCTTCATCATCTTAAGGTCTCCGAATGTTCACCACACGCTCGGACCGCACCACACGGCCCGATTCCGTATCCGTCACCGCGAGCTCCAGTCGATAGGAAGCCGGCGGCGCTTCGCCCAATCCCACCGACAGGTGGTGCACGACCCGATCCCCGCCGTCCGCCGCCACCGACCGCGGGAACGTGATGGTCACCTGCTCGCGGCCTTCGGCGCTGAGGCGGAGCACATCGAGTACGCCACCGAAGAGCTGCGCTTGGAAGGTGCGCGCGCGGTCGAGCTCGAGGATGGTCAGCTTGACCTCGACCGAGAACTTGTAGAGCCCGTCGGCAGAGCGATTGGCCCCGTACGTCTCCCAGTAGAGGCCGAGGGTGGCGCCGGGATCCACGGTGAGGTCCGCCGCTGCCGTCAGGTCGATGTCGCCGCGCTTGGTCGGGGTGGGGACCCGACTCCGCAGCCCCGTACCCACGAGGATGTCCGAGATCGAGAAGCGCTCCGACGGGAAGCTCAGGATGGAGAGATTCCCGAGGGCGCGCGCGCCGCGATTGGCCTGAGGCTCGAGGGCCTCGATCCGCACGCCGTACTCGCCGGGGAGGAAGTCGCGCTCGAAGCCCCGCACCGTGGTGGGCTACGTGAAGTCCTTCACGATGACCGTGTCGCTCTCTTCGACGATGCGGCGGCGCGATCCGTCGAGGATCATCAGCGCGGTCTCGACGGGGACCGCCGCCAGGTCGGCCGCCGCCGCCAACTGATTGGTGGGGATCGCGGCGTACATCTCGACGCGCGTCGACAGCATGCGCTCACCGCGGAAACGGGCGACCTGCACCGCGATGGTATCCACCTGCAGACCGCCGGGAAGCTCGGGGTACAGCACGGGCTGGTCGTAGCGGAGTTGCATCGCGTAATCGCGGAACTCGCCCGCGAACCACGCGGTGCTGAACGCGGGCGGCCCGATGAACACGAACTTGAGTTCGGGCTCGGGATACCACCACAACGTGGTGATCTTGGCCAACGACTCCGCGAAGTCGGTCCACGTGACGTCGGGGGCGAACGTGGCGATCACCGGCGGCTCGCCGTAGCGGAGCACGATCTGCCCGCGATCGGTCAGCGCGCCGCGGATGCCGAGGTCGGGCGTGGAGAACATCAGATCGGCGTACGCCACGCGCCCGAGGTACGCGAGCCGCGCTTCGTTGACGTTGGTCAGCAGCAGGGGGTCGGCGAACTCCCAGTAGATCTTCTCGCGCGTGGCGCGCTCGCTCGCGCTCAGCGTTTCGAAGGCCCGCGAGTCGTTCTGCCGGAGGATCGGCGCGATCGACGCCACCGTCAGCCGCTCGGCTTCGGTGAGCAACACGAACGCGGCCTCGAGCGCTTCGGCGGCTTGCTCCCGCTCGCCGCGCCGGAGGAGCGCGAGGCCGAGGGCGAACCGCACCCGCGCACTGCCGGGGGCGAGGGTGCTCGTGCGGCGCGCGATGTCCGCCATCTCGTCGAAGCGGTCCTTCTCGTACAGTAGGATCGCCAGCGCCGCCGCCGCCGCCTCATGGCTGGGATCGGCCTCGAGCGCATCACGGTAGGCCTTCTCGGCGATCCCGAAGTCGAGCTCGCCCGCATCCGGCACCGGGGCGGCGTTCTGCTCGAGGAAGTTCTGGACGTACCACCGGTCGAACTGCGCGGCCAGCGGATCGAAGATTGTGATGTCGGGGGTCGTGAAGTTGTAGCGATTGTGCTGCGACTTGAACCGGCGATCGTAGATCTGCGCGATCTCGTAGTGGATGGTCGCTAAGGCCGTGGGGTCGTCCATGCCTTTGGCCACCTTCAGCGCTTTGTCGAACAGCGCTTCGGCGGCGATGCGCATGAACGGCATCTTGAGGCGGAGCCGGCCGAGTTCGAGCATCGCCCACGGGTTGGCGCCGTCGAGCTCGATGGCGCGCGTGAGCGCGTTCACGGCGAGCTGCCGCTTGACGAGGTCCACGAAGCCGATCTCGGAGGTGCGCGAGAGCAGGATGCCACGATGGTAGTGCGCTGGCGCGAACTTCTCGTCGGCCTTGCGGGCCGAGTCGAGGAGTGCGAGCGCGCCCGTGGTGTCGCCCGCCACGATCGACGCGAGGGCCACGGTCACCAGCGAGTCGGCGCGGGCGCGCTCGCTCCGGCGCTGCGCGTCGACGGGCAGGGTGAGCACGGCCAGCCACGCCGTGGCGATCAATGACGAACGGAAGAACCGCATATGCACAAAGAATGGGCCGCCGGCACGACGCGCAAGAGGGAAATACCCCGTCGGGGACGGGACGAGCCTAGGCGCGACCGAGGAGCGTCTGCACGAGGGTGAACGCGCGATCAGCGGCGCCGAGTTCACTCTCGACAACGCGGCGGGCGGCGGTACCGTTGTCGCGGGCCGCGGCCGGGTCGCCCAGCCACGCGGTGAGGGCGGCCGTGGCCGCGGCGGTGTCGGCCACCGCGAGGGCGCCTGAGGCTTCGAGGAGTCGAAGCGCATCGCGGCTGGCGCGGTGCTGGGGACCGAAGAGCACCGGGGCGCCGAACGCGGCGGGCTCGAGGACTGAGTGCAGGCCGGCGGCGTGGAACCCGCCGCCGACGAAGGCGGCCGTGGCGATGCCGTAGAGATCCCCGAGGACGCCCACGCGGTCCACGAGGACCACGTCTGCGCGCTCAGCGCCTGCCTGGTCGAGCGTGGCGAGGCTGAGGCCCTCTGACGAGGCCCACTGCCGGATCGGGCTCAGGTGGGCCGCTGAGGGCTCGTGCGGGGCGACCACGAGGCGGGTGCCGGGGTGCGCACGGTGGTGCGCGGCCCACGCCGGGAGGAGCACCTGCTCGTCGGCGGGCCAGGTGGAGCCGGCGACCATGGTCGGACGCCCGTCGGTGAGGGCGGTGAGCCACGCGGCGTCCGTGGGGGGCCGCCGCGCCCGCTCCCACACTTGGTCGTAGCGAGAGTCGCCGGTGATGCGGATGGCGTCGCGGCGCACCCCGAGCGCCACCAGCCGCTCGGCGTCCTCGGACGCGATGGCCCCGACCAGATCGAGGGCGGCGTAGGCATCGCGGAGGAGGGCGCGGGCGAACGGGCCGGTGCGTCCGGAGCCCGGGCGGAGCGTGGCGGCGATCATCCCCACGGCCACGCCGCGTTGCTCGGCGGCGGCGGTGAGGGTGGGCCACACGTCGAGCTTGCTGTAGACGAGCGCGGTGGGCCGTAGCGCGTCGAGGGCGGTGCGGGCGCCCCGGGCCGTGTCGAAGGGCAGGTAGTCGCCGAAGTCGGCCTGGAAGCGCGCGCCGAAGGCTTCGGCACTGGGGGAGAACCACGTGACCGCGATCTGCGGGGGGCGCGTGCTGGCGTGGAAGCGCTGCACAATGGGGAGCGCCTGCAGTCCTTCGCCGACGGACGGCGCGTGCATCCAGAGGAGCGGCTGCGTGCGGTCGCGCTGGGCGGTGAAGGCGTGGTAGCGGGCGGTGAGGTCGCGGCGGGCCGTGAGGGACCGGCGCCACTTGGCGCCGCCGGGTGCGACGAGGCGCGTGGCGAGTTCGGCGGTGAGTCCGGCGAGGGCCCAGAGGGGGCGGAGGACGGGGTGCACGGACGAACAGTAGCACGAGGAGCACGAGGAGCACGAGAAGCACGAGAAACACGGGCGGGGCGGGGTCCCGTGCTTCTCGTGCCTCTCGTGCCACTCGTGCTCCTCGTACTCGTTGAATCCGTTCGTCTCCCCGTCACGTATTATTCGGTGTGAAACCAATCCTTCTTTTCGCTGGGCTGTGGCTGTCCCAAGGGCCGACGATCCCGGCGCCGACGGGGCGGGTGTCCGACTTCGCGAACGTCATCTCGGCGGACGCGGAAGCGCGGACGACGCAGATCGTGGAGTACGTGCGCGGGCGGTCGGGTGGCGAGATCGCGGTGGTGACGCTGGCTGATCTGGCGGGGCGCGAGGTGGGCGATGTGGCGCTGCGGATCGGGCGGGAGTGGGGCGTGGGGGCCCAGGCCGACATCGGTGATCGGGCGCGCAACGCGGGTGTGGTGTTGCTCGTGGTCCCGAAGGAAACGTCGGCGGATGGTCGGGGGTACATCTCGATCTCGACGGGGCAGGGCACCGAGGGGTTCATCCCCGATGCGGTGGCGGGTGACATTCGCCGCGAAGCGATCCCGTTGTTGCAAGCGCAGGACTACAGCGGCGCGATCGAACTGATGACGTACCGGATCGCCGAGCGGTTCGCAGTGGAGTTCGCGTTCGCGATGGATTCGGTGGGCGTGGCGGCGCCGCCGGCGTCGTCGGGGGGCGAGGAGGGTTCGCCGCGCGGATTCGTGATCTTCTTCCTGCTGTTCTTCATCATCCTGCCGGCGCTGAGACGGCGCGGTGGTCGTGGGCGGCGCAGCTGGGTGTACATCCCGCCGATCATCATCGGCGGTGGCGGTGGCGGGTTCGGTGGATTCGGCGGTGGTGGTGGTGGGTTCGGCGGGTTCGGTGGTGGCGGCGGTTTCTCTGGCGGTGGCTCCAGCGGGAGCTGGTGACGACAATGGCAATGACACTCGACGATCTCGTACGCGATCTTCGCGCGGCGGCTGGTGAGACGCTGACGGCGGTGGTGCTCTATGGCTCCGCGGCGGGGCGTGACTACCACGGCGCGGGCTCGGATCAGAACGTTCTCGTGCTCGTGACCGACGCGACGGTGTCGGCGCTCCGGGCCCTCGCGCCGGTGGTGCGCAAGTGGGTGGGGGTGGGCAATCCGCCGCCGCTGCTGTTGACGGTGGAGGAATGGCGGCAGCGCGCCGACGTGTTCGCGATCGAGTATGCGGACGTGTTGGAGCGGCATCGGGTGTTGCACGGCACGCTCCCCACGGACGGGATCGTCGTGCAGCCGGAGCACCTGCGCGTGCAGATCGAGGGCGAAGCGATGGGCAAGTTGCTCCGCTTCAGGCGCGGGGTGATGTCCGCCGGTGACGACCCCAAGCGCATGCGGGCGTTGGTGGACGAGGCGTTCCCGGCGATGCAGGCCTTGCTGCGCGCGGTGTTGCACTTGCATGGCGAAGCGGCGACGCGGCCGACCGAAGACGTCGTTACGCGCGCGGCCGAGCTGGCGGGGTTTCGCGCGGCGCCGATCCTGGCCGTGCTCGCGCAGCGGAAGGGGACCTCGGTGCTCAAGGACGACCAGCTGGCGGGAGTGATCGAGGGGTACCTAGAGGAACTCGAGACGCGGGGGCGCGACCCGCACCCCCCCCCGGAGGCCCCGG
>JBEIVF010000008.1:0-23789 GCA_040374005.1 Gemmatimonadaceae bacterium
GCGGGCGTGGGCGCGGGCGGGCCACCGCGACCAGCGGCGCCAGCGCGCGGGGTCGTGACCGGCGCCGTGTAGGTCACCCACTTGGAGTCGTCCGAGAAGGCCGGCGCGCCGCCACCGCCACCACCGCCGCGTCCACCGCCGCCGCGCCCGCCAGCCGCACCGCCCAGTCCGATCACCACCTCGTTGCCACCATCGATCGGCTTGATGCGCAGCGACGCTTCCCCGCCCTCATTCGGCGTGAGGATGTACGTCATCCACGTGCCGTCCGGTGTGATGGAGGTGCCGCTGATGCGCTGCCAGCGACCGTACTCTTCGAGATTCAGGACCTTCTTGCCGCCCGCGGGCGTCGGCGTCTGCGCTGCCGGTGCCACGAGGGGGATCGCCGCGAACGCGACGGCGAACAGGGAACGAACGAGCGGACGTACCATGGGGGTGGGGCTCCGTGAGGGTCGGACAACAACGGCACACACCCCAAAAGTGTTCAGCCGCGTCGCGGTCCGCGACCCCGCGCCTACCGCAAGAAGCGCCGCGCGACTTGTTCGAGGCGGTCGTCGCCGGCGCGCTCGGCCTCGGCCAGCATCCGCTCCACATAGGGCTTGAGACGCGGTTCGCCCCAGTAATAGCCCGTGGCGCGCTCGGCGAGCTGCGTCTCGCTCACCCGGGCTCCCTCGAGCAGCGCGGCGGCGGCGGCCCGGTCATAGTCCGGGTCGTCGCGCGGCGGCAGGCCGTAATTGCGCCGGGGCATCTCGCCCTCAGCGTCGTCGCGGAGGAAGGCGCGGGACATGCTCCTAAGTTCGCTGGTCGCGACACGCAGGGGAACCCGCGGCGGTGCGTGCGTGACGCTACGAGCTACACGAGAGCATCGAGCATCCCGCTTTGTCACGCGCCCACTCGGGGCGCTTGGCCGCGAAGCGCTGGGACGTCGGCTGGTCGTCGTACGGTCGCCGCATCACCTCCAGCAACGTCTGCACGAGCGAGGCGTCGCCCGCCGTCGCGGCGTCGATCGCTTCTTGCGCGAGATAGTTGCGCAGGATGTACTTGGGATTCACGGCCTGCATCGGCGCACCACGCTGCGCACGGGGGTGCCACTGCCGTAGCCACGCAGCCAATGCGGGTGCCTGCGCCGCCCGCTTCGCGTCGTCGTAGTAGATGTCACCGAGCAGGCCGAGCATGGCCTCGTCGGCGTCGGGGAGCGTGGCGGGGAGATCACCGAGCGCACGGAAGAAGTTCGCGTGATCGAGCGAGATCGCGGCGAGTAGATCCAACGCGGAGGACGCGAGCTCGCCATCGACGCCGTCGATCGACGGCAGCCCGAACTTGGCGGCGAGCATCGCGCGATACTCGTCGTTGAAGCGATCCACATAGCGCTCGAGTCCTGCGACCAACGCATCGGTCCCGTCGAACAGCGGCTGCAACGCGTCGGCAAGCCGCTCCAGATTCCACTGCGCGATCGCCGGCTGGTGCCCGTAGCGGTAGCGCCGTCCCCCCGCGTCGGTGGTGTTGGGCGTCCACTGCGGATCGAAGTCATCGAGCCACCCGTACGGGCCGTAATCGATCGTCAGACCGAGGATCGACATATTGTCGGTGTTCATCACGCCATGCACGAAGCCGACGCGCATCCACCCCACGATCATCGTCGCCGTGCGCTCGCAGACCTCGGCGAACCACAGGGCGTAGCGCGCGGGATCCGCGGGGTCGATGCCCGGGAAATCGCGGGCGATGGTGAAGTCGGCGAGTTGTCGGAGGAGCGCCGTGTCCCCCCGCGCTGCCAGGATCTCGAAGTTGCCGAAACGGATGAAGCTCGGCGCCACACGACACACCACCGCCCCAGGCTCGAAGGCCGCGTTGCCGTTGTAGAACATGTCGCGCAGTACCTGATCACCCGTGGTCACCACACTCAGCGCGCGGGTGGTCGGCACGCCGAGATGATGCATGGCCTCGCTACAGAGGAACTCGCGAATGGACGACCGCAGCACCGCGCGCCCGTCGGCGGTGCGCGAGTACGGGGTGGGCCCCGCGCCCTTGAGTTGTAGCTCCCACCGCTCGCCGGCGGCATTGATCGCTTCGCCGAGCGTGATGGCGCGGCCATCGCCGAGCTGCCCCGCCCAGTTGCCGAACTGATGACCGCCGTAGCAGGCGGCGTACGGCGCCATGCCTTCAAGCAGCGCGTTGCCGCCGAACACCTCGGCGAAGCGCGGGGAGGTGTGGGCGTCCGCGTCGAACCCGACCAGTGCCGCGACCTCGGCGGAATGCGCGAGGAGCTGAGGCGCCGGCACCCGCGTGGGGTGGACCGGGCTCCAACACGCCCCGAGCACCTGACGACGCGTGGTGGCCGTCTCGGCGTCGCCGGGCAGTTCGCGGACGAAGCGGTTGTCGAAGCGGATCGGCACGGCGGGGAGGGATGAGGACGGGCGGAAGACGATGACGCTGTGAGCAATCTAGCGAAACCGTCAGCATCCCCCGAACGTTCACTCTGTAGTGATGCACGCGTTGAAGATCCTCCTCGCCCTCGGGCCCCTCGTCGTCTCGGTGTTCCGGGACCGACGCCGGTGGCTGTGGTGGGGTGCCCCCAGTGTACGCTCGGCGGAGTTCCATCGGCGCCGCGCCCGCACGCTGGTCGAACGGATCACCGCGCTCGGCCCGACGTTCGTGAAGTTGGCGCAGGTGTTCGCGTCGCGCGCGGATATCGTGCCGGAGCCGTATCTCGGCGAGCTGGGCACATTGGTGGATGCCGTGCCGCCGATCGCGTGGCCTGAGGTCGAGGCGTTGCTACGAACGCAGTATGGCGCGGAGGTGGATGCGGTGTTCCAACGCCTTGACCGTGTCCCCGTGGCGGCGGCCTCGTTGGGGCAGGTGCACCGCGCGCAATGGCGCGGGCGCGATGTCGCGGTCAAAGTGCTGCGCCCCGGCGTGGAGGCGATCATCGCAGCTGATCTCCGCGCCTCGCGTCGCCTCCTCGCGTGGTGCGTGAGACAGTGGCCCAATCAGCACGTGATCGGGCTACGTGACATCCTCGAAGAGTTCGCGGATCGCATCGCCGAGGAGCTGGACTTCCGCTTGGAAGCGGAGCACGCGGACGAAGTGCGGCGGAACTTCGCGGGGAATGCGCGCGTGGTGGTGCCCGAGGTGATGCACGAGATGACGCGGCCGCGCGTGCTCGTCTTGGAGTTCATCGAGGGCACGCGGGTGGATCGGCTCGGGGCGCTGGCCCGCGACGGCGTCGGGCTGCGTGGCGCGTCAGAGCTCTCGGGCAACACCGTCGTCGGTATCCTGATCGAGATCTACGTGCAGATGATGCTCGTGGACGGGCTGTTCCACGCCGATCCACACCCCGGCAACATCTTGGTCGACGCGCAAGGGCGCGTGGTGTTGCTCGACTTCGGGATGGTGGTGCGCGTGTCGCGCGATCAGCGGTTGGCCTTGATCCGCACCGTGCTGGCGTCGGTGCGCAAGGATGTGCCGGCGATCCGCGATGGGTTCTACGGCCTGGGGCTGGTGTCGCCGGGCGCGGACCCACGCGAGATCGAGCGGCTGGCGGCCTTGCTCCTCGGTCTGGCGTTCTCGCGGACGACGAGCTCGGAGCGCGCGGAGGTCATCCTGAGCGATCGCGTGATGCAGGCATTGTACGAGTTCCCGGTGCAGCTCCCGCGCGAGCTGGTCTACTTCGCGCGCACGGCGGCGCTCATCGAGGGCATCGGGACGCGCTATGACCCGTACTTCCAGGCCCTCCCGCTCGCGTCGCCGATCATCCTGCGCATGCGGACGCGGATCCTGCGTTCGCTGGGCGAGCAGCCCTCGTGGTCCGTGGAAGAGGTCGCGAGCCTCGCGGGCTACGCCGCGCGGCAGCTCGTGGAGCGCTGGGAAGAGACGGTGCAGCGATGGACGGGTCGTTACCGGAGTGTCGTGCGGTCGTGACGCAGCTCCCCGAGCTTTCGGCCATGCTTGAGACCGTCCTGTGGACCTGTGCCGCGCTCGCCACGATCAGCATGCTACTGTGGCTGGGCAACTTCCTGTCGTATCGGGTGATCAAGACCCGTGTGCTCCGCGAGCGCGCATGGGATTACAACATCTGCTGTGGGGAGACCGACGGGGGCGGCATCAATGCCGACATCGCGCAGTTCGGCGCGATCCCGAACTTCGAGCTCGTCACCGATGTCACCGCGCTCAAGCATCCGAGTGGCGCGTTCGCCCACGTGCTCTGCAGCCACACGCTGGAGCATGTCGATGAACCGCAGGCGATGTTCGCCGAGTTGCGGCGGGTGGGCCAGCAGGTGACGATCCTGGTGCCGCCGCTGTGGGACCTCGCGGCGGCGCTCAATCCGTTCGAGCATCGCGTCATCTTCCTCACGTGGTCCACGCGCCACGAGGACCACCTGCCGCCGTACATCCGCTATGTCCCGGCACGCTGGTTGCAGGAGTGGCGCGGTCAGCGCATCGTCGCGCACACGCCGGGGGCGCGTCTCCTGAAGGCCTTGGGTCTGCGGAGCTAGTCGCCGGGGTACAGCGCCCACAGCGCGGGGCGACCGATGTTGCAGTGCACCGCGCGGCCCAGCACGCTCAACGTGGCCAGACCCGTGAACAGCGTGAGCCGTGTGAGTTGATGCGCACCGCCGAAGACCTCACGGTCGGACCGCTGCAACGCGTGCTCACGATTGACGCGTGACGGGACGGGGTGGAAGATGAACTCCACGCCCGGCGATCGCACCGGCTCATCATCCTGCCATCGATCGAGTGGTGGCAACGCGGCAAGGACCGCGGCAGTCCCCAATCGCTCCGCCGCCGCGTGGTCCGCGTTGTACACCGCCGTGCGGGACGGTGTGGGCAACAGCAACACTGCGACGAACGACCAGAGCGAGGCGACGGCGGGCAGGACCAGATACGTGCGCGCCTCCGTGAGTTCCCACGGGAGGATGGGCACGAGGATCAAGAGTCCGACGCCCTGCCACAGTACAGTCCGGATCACGCCACGGCGCCGCGCGCCGCTGGTGACCTGCGACTGACGGCGCACCAGCTGCACTTCCAACAGCGCGCGCTGGTCCTCGGTGGTCCAGCGCGCTGGGATCCACAGCTCGGGGAGCACGAGGCCGACCCACCCGCCGACGAAGCTCTCGTCGGCGACATCGACGATCCGCAGCCGATCAGCGTGGATGCCGTTCGCCGTGGCCAGGGCCGCCTCCGCGTCCGATGGCGCTCGCACCGCGAGACGCGCCATCGCCCGCGCGAGGGGGCCTTGGAACTCGAGGAATGCGAGGGTGACGCCCACCGCGACGAACGCCGGCGCCCACGACGCCGCGCCCAGTGGGCGCAGTGCGAGCGCGACCGTGGCCGTCGCGGCCGCGACCACTGCGAACACGGACGCGTGGACCGCGACCCCGCGGCTCCATGCGGCCAGCCACTCCCCTCGCGACACGACCTGGCGCACGACGCGGGCGCCACCCACGTACTCGAGCGGCGCGAGGAGCAGCGCGTGGACCAAGAACACCACGAGGGCGGCGATCGCCGCGTCCATCGGGAGGAACGATGGGAGCGCCGCGAGCGGACGCCAGTTTGACGCGAACTCGACCACCCCGAACTGCGTGAACAGCAGCCAGACCACGGACAGCACCACCGTGGACCCTACGCCGGTGATGCCGAGCACGAGGCGCTGGCGAGCGAACGGCATCGCGGCGCGGTCAATTGATGGAGTCGTCACAGCGAGTGAAGCGTGCGTGCCGAGCATCCGTTCCCGGGTGACGCGACGCCGCGCTCTGTCGGGCGTCCTTGCGGTGACGATCGGTGGCGATAGGATTCGCGGTAGACCCTTCTCCCGCTCAGGAACGCCGCATGCACCGTCGATCCCCCCGCCTCGCCCTGTTGCGCTGTCTCGTCCTGCCGGCGGCACGCTGGTGTTCGGCATGATCAGGCGCACCGCGTTGCTCGAAGGGCTGGCCCTGTGGTCGACCACGTGATGCCGCTCCCATGACGTCCATCGTGTACGGGCTCATCACGGCCCTCGGCATCGGGTTGCTGATCGGGTTGATGCGCGAGCGGCGCCGGAACGACCCCGACAAGGCGGTCTCCGCGGCGGGCCTCCGAACGCACGCGCTCGCCGCCCTCGCGGCAGCAGTGGCGTGGCAGCTCGACCTCCGCGTGTTCCTCGTCGTGCTGGTCGCGGCGGGCGCGCTGATCGTCATGAGCTACCGTCGCATGCCCAAGTCCGACGTGGGCCTCACCAGCGAGTTCGCCCTGCTCGGCACCGTGTTGCTCGGGGCGCTCGCGATGGTCAATCCGGGCCTCGCGGCGGCGCTCGGCGTGGCGGTGGCTGGGCTCCTTCACCTGCGGAGCGAGTTGCATCACCTCGGCCGCGAGATCATCAGCGAACAGGAAGTCCACGACGGCCTGCTGCTCGCCGCGAGCGCCGCGATCGTCTTCCCGTTGCTGCCGGACGCCGCCGTCGACCCTTGGGGCGTGATCGTCCCCGCATCACTGTGGAAGTTGGTGATCTTGGTCATGGCGGCCGGCGTGGCCGGTGAGATCGCGCTCCGCGTGGTCGGGGCGCGCTTCGGCCTGCCGCTGGCGGGGTTCTGTGCGGGCTTCGCCTCGTCCACGGCCGCCACGGCGACCTACGGCGCCCGGGCGAAGGACAGCCCCTCGTCCGTGGCCTACGCGGCGTCGGCGGCGATCTTCGCGAATCTGGCGACGGTGTTGCTCCTGATCGCGGTCTTGATCTCCAGTAGTCCCCCGCTCGTGCGGACCCTGGCCTGGCCTCTCGCGGCCGCGTGCCTCACGCTGGTCGTGGCTGGTGCTTCCGGGTTGATCGGCGGCGAGACGACGACGCCCGGTGCGACAACGGCGCGGCCACAGGCCTTCAAAGTGTCGCACGCCCTCGCCCTGATGGCCTTCGTCGGCACGCTGCTCATCGTGTCGTCCATCCTCACCGACCTACTCGGCGAGCGGGGGGCGCTGCTCGCCACGATCGTGGCGGGGACGGTCGAACTCCAGGGCTCCGCGCTGGCGATCGCGCAGTTGGCTCGGGGTGGTCGGCTGACGCCTGATGACGCCCGCTGGGGCATCGTGCTGCTGCTGGGCAGTAGCTCGGTCGTGAAGTCGGTGTTGGCCTTCGGGAGCGGTGGACGCCCGTACGGCGTGCGCGTCGCGGCGGCCCTTGGGGCCACGGTGCTCGCGGCAGCGCTGGCCGCGTGGGCACTTCCGACGGGCTGAGCACGGACCCGGCGGGCGCACGAGCCGCTCGTCAGCACTGACGCGGCTCAGTACGTTCAAGGGGTGGCTCGCTGTTCGCTCGTCCCCTTCACCCACTCGATCCGTGTCTCGTCGCTTCACGCTCCGCGCCGGTTCCTTGCTGCTCGTCCTTCCCCTCGCGCTCACCGCCCAAGGTCGCGGCGGTGCTGGCGCTGGTGGTGGACGCGGCGGTGCTCCCGCCGACACCACCTACGATGTCTCCTGGCGCAACCTCGGCCCCGATCAATCGGGCCGGATGACATCGATCGCGGGTTCCACCGCGCGGCCCAATGAGTACTACATGGGCACCACCGGCGGCGGCGTGTGGAAGACGACCGACGGTGGCCGCACCACCCTCCCGGTGACGGACGCGTACTTCGGCGGCACCATCGGCTCGATCGACGTGCAGCAGAGCGACCCCGACGTCGTGTGGGTGGGCGGCGGTGAGACGCCGATTCGCGGCAACGTCTCGCACGGCGACGGCGTGTGGAAGACCACGGACGCCGGCAAGACGTGGCAGTACATGGGGCTCAAGGAGACGCAGTACATCGCGCGCGTGCGCATCCATCCGACCGATCCGAACACGGTGTACGTGGGCGCGCTCGGCCATGTGTTCGGCCCGAACAAGGAGCGTGGTGTGTACCGCACCACCGATGGCGGCCGCACATGGAAGCAGATCTTGTTCCGCAATGACTCGACGGGGGTCGCTGATCTGACCTTCGACCCGTCGAACCCGCGCATCTTGTACGCGACGTTCTGGCAGGTCGGCCGCAAGCCGTGGTTGCTCTCCAGCGGCGGCGCTGGCAGTGGCATCTTCAAGACCACCGATGGTGGCGATACGTGGACGGAGATCACGCGCAACCCAGGGTTGCCGCAGACCGGTCCGCTGGGCGCGATCGGCATCACGGTGTCGGCGGCGAAGCCGAGCCGGTTGTGGGCGATCGTGGAGCATGAGCCAGCGGGCGGCGTGTATCGCTCGGACGATGCGGGTGCGACGTGGACGTTCATGACGGGCGATCGCAATCTGCGGCAGCGCTCGTGGTACTACTCCAAGTTGTACGCCGACCCGAAGGACACGAACGTGGTGTACGGGCCCAATGTGTCGCCGCTCATCTCGCGTGACGGTGGCAAGACGTTCGTCCGTGGTTTCGGCGGCGGCGACAATCACGACATCTGGATCGACCCCACTGACCCGAAGCGCGTGGCGGTGGCGCACGACAACGGCGTGATCATCACGACGGATGGTGGCACGACGTCGGTGCGTACCGCGACGCCGACGGGACAGTACTACCATGTGCATCTGACCAACCACTTCCCGTACCACGTGTGCGGGGCGAAGCAGGACGCGAGCACCTCGTGTGGCCCGGTGCGCACGGAAGGTGGTGGCGGCGGTCGCGGTGGCGCGGGCGGTGGCGGACGTGGTGGCGCGGCCGCCGCGGCACCGGCATCGCCGTACGCGACGTTCTACCGCGCGGCCGGTGGCGAGTCGGGCTACGTGTCGTCGAACCCGAAGGATCCTGAGATCCTCTATGGGGCGAACTACGGCGGCTCGCTCGATATGCTCAACCGACGCACGGGAAAGACGCTGTCGTTGGATCCGTGGCCGCTGAACCCGATGGGCCACGATGCCGCGGACGCGAAGTATCGCTTCCAGTGGACGTTCCCCATCGTGCACTCGCCGCATGATCACCGCACGATCTACATCGGATCGAGCGTGGTGTTCCGCAGCACCGACGAGGGCATGACGTGGAACGCGATCTCGCCAGACCTCACCCGCAACGACCCGCGCACGCTCGGGCCGTCGGGTGGGCCGATCACCAAGGACCAGACCAGCGTCGAGTACTACGCGACGGTGTTCACGATCGCCGAGTCGAAGGTGACCAAGGGCGTGATCTGGAGCGGCTCGGATGACGGGCTCATTCACGTCACGCGCGACAACGGCAAGACGTGGAAGAACATCACGCCGAAGGGGCTACCCGAGTGGATGCGCTGGTCGATCATCGACGCGTCGCCGCATGCGCCCGGCACGGCATGGGCCGCAGGCAACCGCTATCAGATGGACGACTTCACGCCGTATCTCTACCGCACCACCGACTACGGCGCGACGTGGACCAAGATCACGAACGGCATCACGGGTGATCACTTCACGCGCGCCATTCGCGAAGACTTGCATCGGCCGGGCATGGTGTACGCCGCCACGGAGCGCGGCGTATGGGTGTCGTACGACCGCGGCGACAACTGGCAGAGCTTGCAGCGCAACCTGCCGCCGGTGCCCGTGCACGACATGATGCTCAAGGACGACGACCTGGCGATCTCGACGCACGGCCGCGCGTTCTGGGTGATGGAGAACCTGACATCACTGCGCTGGGCGCCGGAGCAGAAGGCCGCGACGGGGGCGTTCTTGTACAAGCCGGCACCGGCGTTCCGCCTCAATGGCCAAGCGTCGGCCAGCTTCGTGTACCGGCTGCCGATGAACGATCTCCCGGTGACGTTCGAGTTCTTCGACGCCAAGGGCACGTTGCTCGCCACGGCGAAGTCCACGGACCCGGCGGCGGCACCGGCGGCTGGTGGTCGCGGTGGTGCGGCTGGCGGCTTCGGTGCGGCAGCACGTCCGACCAATCGCGCCGGCGTCAATCGCTTCACGTGGGCCATGCGCCACGAGAATGCCGTGACGTTCCGCAACATGATCACGTGGGCGGGACGCGGGACCGGACCGTCGATGGCCCCCGGCAAGTACACCGTGAAGATGACCGCGGGCGGCCAGGCGCCGATCACGCAGGAGTTCGCCGTGGTGCCGGATCCGCGCAGTGAAGCGACCGAGGCGGACCTCGTGGAGCAAGTGCGGTTCGGATTGCAGGTCCGCGACCGCATCACGCAGGCCAATCAGGGCGTGATCGAGATCCGCAATCTCAAGCGCGACCTCGCCGACCGCGTCAGCACACTGAGTGGCAACGCGGCCTTCGCGACCCAGGTGGAGCGCTTCACGGCGCAGCTCTCGGTGGTGGAAGACTCGCTGTACCAGACGAAGAACCAGAGCGGTCAGGATCCGCTCAACTACCCCATTCGCTTGAACGACCAGCTCGGTGGGCTCTTGAGCTTCGTCTCCAGCGGCGAGCGGCGTCCGCCGAAGCAAGCGTACGAGGTGTACGCGGTGCTCGGCCCCAAGCTCGATACCGAGATGGCGAAGCTCGAGCGCATCATCACCGCTGAACTCCCGCGCATCAACACGGCGTTGAAGGCGGCAGGGCAGGCAGAGGTGGTGCGATCGAAGATCGAGCCGCCGGGGGGAGTGGAGCGACCGCAGGAGATGATCCCGCCTGACGACGGGCAGTAGCACGAGAAGCACGAGTGGCACGAGAAGCACGAGAAGCACGAACGGCCTCGGGGGATGCCCTGAGGCCGTTCGTGTTTGTCGGGCTCGTGTGACCAGTTCTGTAGCGTCAACGCCTCTACCGCGTAGGCGCAGGCGCTGGCCGTGAGGGCGACGGAGGTCAGCGAGGGGTACTGACGACCCGCTGAGTCACCGCGGCGCCGTGGGTGATAACAGGGTGGGAACGTCCCACGGGCGCCCCACCGCGTGCCGCGACGCGCGCCGCCTTGAAGGCCGTAACCGTGAATGAAGTCCGTGGGGCGCGCTCACCGTAGTCGGACGCGGCCCACGACCGCGCGATGATCCGACGTGAGCGTGTCGGTGACAACGCGCGCGCTTCGTCCATCCCATGACGCAGCCGGCTGCAACATGATGTGGTCGATCTCCTTCACCGGCTGCTGCGACGAGAACGTGAAGTGATCCGCGGCCGGCTTGGCGAGGTTCACGAAGGTGGACGCCCACCGCCGCACCGTGCGCGACTCGGGCACATCGTTGAAATCGCCGAGCAGGATCGTCGGCAGCGACACCGTGTCGAGCACGGCACCAAGCGCTTCGACCTGCCGGAAGCGGAGCGTGTCGTTGTTCACCCAGTCGAAGTGCACATTCACCACGAGGACCCGCGCGCCTGAGGGGAGCTCGAGCTCAGCGAACAACGCGACGCGCGGCTCGTTCCCGTCGGGGAGCCGGAGCGCATGCTCGCGGCGGATCGGGAAGCGCGACAGGATGGCCATCCCGTACTCGCCACCCTGGTACGGGAAGAACCCACCGAAGACGTGCTGCATCCCGAGGCGCTCGCCGAGCAGTCGCGGTTGGTCCACACGCCCACTGCGCGTCACCCCACGATCCACCTCTTGGAGCGCGACGACATCGGCGCTCAGGGCGCGAATGGCGCTGGCGGTGCGCTCAAGGTCCACGACGTCGTCATTGCCGCGCGTGTGCTTGATGTTGTACGTGGCCACGACGATGTCGTCGGCCGGTGGAGCCGGGGCAGCGGCGAGGAGCGCCACCGCCATCAGAAGGAGAACTCGCATGGGGGAGAGTATAGCAGTCTGGTGGGGCTAGCGGCGGACCGCGATCACTGGCGCATGGCGATTGGCTCGCTCCGCCGCCGCGTGGTAGCTTCCGCCCTCATCCACCTCTTCCGTCGGAGCACGCTCGTGTCGTTTCGCGCTCTACTTCGCACCGCCCTACTGCTGACCGTGGCCACGCCCCTCGTGGCACAGGCCCCCGTCAACGACCGCCCGAACCCCTACACCACGCAGTCAGGCTGGGCCAAGCTCCCCGCCGGCCGGGTGTGGGGCTCGACCAGCGCCGTCGCCATCGCCAAGGACGGCATCAGTGTCTGGGTGGCCGAGCGTTGCGCGCAGAACTCGTGTGTGGGCTCGGACCTCGATCCCATCCTGTTGTTCGACGCCAACGGCGATCTCGTGCGCTCGTTCGGCAAAGGGATGGTGAACTGGCCACACGGCATCCATGTGGATCGTGACGGCAACGTGTGGATCGTCGATGGTCGCGATAACCGCCCCAGCACGCCGCGCGGCGCACCGGCCGGCACACCGGCACCAGCGCAACCGGCACGCGTGTTCGGACACCAAGTCCTGAAGTTCTCGCCCGAAGGCAAGCTGCTGATGTCGCTCGGGACCGACGGCGGCGCGCGCGAGCCTGGCTACTTCTGGCAGCCCAACGCCGTCCACACCGCGCCCAATGGCGACATCTTCGTCGTCGAAGGCCACAGCTCGGCCGACGGCGCCACGGCGCGCCTCCTCAAGTTCGACAAGGCCGGCAAGCTCCTGAAGACGCTGGGCTCCAAGAAGGGCACCGGCAAGGACGAGTTCGACCAGCCGCACGCGCTGGCCATGGACTCACGGGGCCGCTTGTTCGTCGCCGATCGCTCCAACGACCGCATCATCATCTACGATCAGGACTTGAACCCGCTGGACGTATGGACGCAGTTCTCGCGCGCCAGCGGCTTGTTCATCGACGCCAACGATGTGCTCTACGCAGCGGACTCGGAGTCGGGCTCCATCGAGCCGTCGCGGCCCGAGTGGCTGCGTGGGATCCGCATCGGCAGCGCGCGCACCGGTGAGGTGACGGCGTTCATTCCCGACCCCGATGTGAATGCACGGAGCACGAGCGCCGCGGAGGGCGTCGCCGTAGACAAGAATGGGGTCGTCTACGGCGCTGAGGTCGGGCCGCGCGCGCTGAAGCGCTACGTGAAGCAGTAGCGCGTCCGCAGCGCGTTACTGCGCCGCGGGGAGTCGGAGCGCGACGAGCGAGGTGTTCGATCCGGCTCCCGTGGCGAACACGATGTACTGCTTGCCCTTGTGCATGAAGGTCATGGGCACGGCGCTCGTGCGACTCGGGATCTCCACGGCGCCCACCTGCTTGCCCGTGGCCTTGTCCACCGCGAAGATCTGCGTTGGCGCGTTCGGCACACCACCGCTGCGCCCCGTGCCGTAGATCAACAGCGACTTCGTCACGATCACTTGCGCCTGGCCACCGGCCGGGCGCGGCGGCAACGTGATGCCGCGGAACAGTGGATCGTTGCTCGTCACCGGGATCGTGCCGCCGTTGGGGATCCACCACGACTTGTCGCCTGACTTCATGTCGTAGGCCGTGATACCGCCCAGCTCCTTCGGCTTGAGGATCGACACGCCGTGCAGCGTGGAGGCGTTACCACGACCTGCGAACCCGCCGCCTCGGTTCTCTGGTACTTCGTTGCCTGGCGGCGTGGGCAGCGCGCCGAGCAACCCGCAGCTGTTGCGCGGCGAGCTGAGATCGAACTCCGAGCACGGATCCTTCTGCAGCGCGATCGTCGACAACCCACTGAGCGACGCCACGTACATCATGCCCGTCTCGGGATCCACGGCCGCACCACCATCGATGTTCACGCCGCCGCTGGCGCCCGGGGCATACCACGAGCACCGCAGCCCGCTCGGGCCTGATCCATCGGAGATGACGGCCGGAATGAAGTACGGGCCCATGCGACACTTCTTGGCCAACACCATGGCCGAGTCACGAATGGCCGGCGTGTAGTCGATGATGTCGCTCTCCACGAGTCCCTGCTGCGCGTAGGGCGCGGGCTTGCTCGGGATGGGCTGCGTGGGCGACGTCTTCTCACCCGCGATGTCGCTTGGCGGCACTGGCCGTTCGACGATCGGCCAAATGGGCTCGCCCGTCACGCGGTCGAACGTGTAGATGAACCCCTGCTTGGTCGTCTGCGCCACGACCTTACGCGGCCGACCATCGACCACGGCATCAAAGAGGTTCGGTGCCATCGGCGTGTCGTAGTCCCAGATGTCGTGGTGCACCATCTGGAAATGCCACTTGCGCTTGCCGGTCTTGGCGTCGATCGCGACCAACGAATTGCCGAACAGATTGTCGCCCGGACGATGTCCACCGTACTCATCCATCAACGGCATACCGACGGGGATGTACACCAGGCCCGTTTCCGGATCAGCCGAATACGTGGCCCACGCATCGTTCTTACCCACGCCTTCGCTGCCGATCTTCGACCCCTCCTCCCACGTCTCGGCGCCGAACTCACCGGGCTGCGGCACGAGGTTGAACAACCACAATTGCTTGCCAGTACGCACATCGAAGCCGCGCACGTAGCCGGGCAAGTTGCGTACGCGGATCGGGTAGTAGCCATGGATGGCCGAGTTCCCGAGCACGACGACGTCGCCGACCATGATCGCCGGCGACGACGCGGCGATCTGTCCGTGGACCGGGTCGATGCCGACCGTGCCATCGGCGCCGATCTTCTTCACGGGGTCCCACGTTTCACCGGGCTTGGCGCGGCGCGCGGGCGCGGCATCCGAGATGATCAGGGAGCCCGAGTCATCCACGGCGAGTGGCACGAGCGGGAAGCCGAGTCCGTCCTGCAGATCGACGACACCGTTCTTGCCGAACTTGGGATCGGGCAACCCCGTCTTCGCGTCGAGCGAGACGAGGTGGTACCCCGGCGTGACGACGAGCAGGCGCTCTTCACGCCCATCGGTCCAGTACGTGGGGCCACGGCCGGCGAACTGGCGCGGCGCCTTCTGCCAGCGGATGCCTTCGTCCAAGCGATACATCCACAGCGTTTCGCCGGTCTCGGGATCGATCGCCATCGCGGAGCGACGCGTGGTGGCTACGGTGAACAGCCGACCGTTGGCGTAGAGCGGCGTGGTGCGGTAGTACTCATCGGGCCCGAACGTGCCGGCGTTCCACTGCCACGCCATCTCGAGCGCGTTGAAGTTGCTCGCGTTGATCTGATCGAGCGGCGAGTAGCGCGTGCTGAACGCGTCGGCGCCCCACACGCGCCATTCACCCGGCACATTGCCGCGTACCATCGGCGACATCACGGGGGCGGTGCCACCGGGGGCACTCGCGGGGCGCACGGGCTGCGCCGCCGTCAGGGCGGGAACGCAGAGTGATGCCGTGAGGAGAGCGCGAACGAAACGGGAGGAGTGCGTCATTTGAGGCGGCGCGGCAGGGGGGGAACGGAGACGGTGTCAGTGATCCGGATCGTGTGCAGAGCAGCAGAGTCCGCGACCAAGGGCTTGGATCCAGTCGGCATCGCGTTCAAGCGGAGCATGTACGCGATGACCAACGTGTATTCCTGGTCGCTGAGCGCGCCCGGGTTCGCCTTGGGCATCTCACGACGCAGGAACCCGAACAGCTCCCCCAAAGTCCGACCGTTCCAGCGGGCCCGCAAGGGCTGCCCGGCATAGACGTTGGCGGAGTGGCACTCTTTGCACGACCCCGCGAAGAGATCGCGGCCGGCGTTGGCTTGGGCCAGCGTGTACACCCCCTCGAGGGTGGTGCGCTGCGCGGCGGGCCCCTGGGCGACCAACGGGGCCGCCACCATGAACAGACCAGCACAGAACGAATGACGGAGCACGACGGCGGGGCGAAAAGTGGACGTCACGGCGAGCCGAATCTCCTCATAATGTGCTGGAGCACCAGCCCCACGGCTAGCGCCACGCTCAGCAGTAGCCCCACCCGAAGGGCGCCCAGCGCGAAGGTCGCATCGAGCACCGGCCACACGAACCCCTCGCGATAGGCCACCACCGTCTCGAAGCGCTCCAGCACCCACCGCCACGCGGGATTCACGATGAACGCGCCCGCCACGACCGTCACCCGGTCGCGGCGTTCCACGCCGACCCAGCGGTGTACTTGGGCCAACACGGGGACCGCCAAGAGGAGGGCCAGGATCTGCCCCACCTCAACGCCCACATTGAACGCCGCCAACGCCGTGATCAAATGCGCACCGGCGAACTGCAGTTGCTCGGCCAGCGCGAAGGAGAACCCGAACCCATGGATCAACCCGAAGCCGAACGCGGTCTTCCAGCGCCCCTCCAACCGCTCCGCGGGCAACACGATGTTCTCCACCGCGAGCAGCACGATGCTCAACGCGATCACCAACTCCACCAACGGCGGGAACCACGCCGCGGTGGGGATCAGGCCCAGCGCGGCAGCCCCCAGCGTGAGCGAGTGGGCGACCGTGAACGCGGTGACCATCAAGACCAGTGGCCGCAGGCGGCGCACCGGCAACACCAGGCACAACACGAACAGGAGATGGTCGATCCCCCCGAGGATATGCCCCAACCCCTGCTGCACGAAGTAGCCCGCCGCGCGCCACGCACTGGGGTCGAGCTCGATGCGCCCGGGATCGCCCTCGTACACGAACGGCCGCGGGCGTCCGTCCTGCGGCACGAGGGTGAGCACGCTCGTCGTGCGCTGTCCGAGGTGCCCCAGCGCTGGGGCGATCGCGAAGCGCGCGCCGTCGTCGGTGATGGGGGTCTGGAGCAGCACATCAACCCACAGCACCTGCCACGCCACCGCGGCATCGGCGCCAAGCAACGGCCCCGTGAAGTGCGCGAGCGCCGCGTCGTACGTCGCAAAGCTGCGGTCGCTGGGGAGCGACAGCCGCGTCGCCGCGATCTGCGGCGGCGCCAGCGCACGCCCGTCCTCCCACACGCTGAGGTAGTCCGCGACCCAGAGCTGCGCCGCATCGCGGAGCAGGGGGCGGGCCGCGATGGCATCCAGCACGCCGCGCGCGTCGATGGGCCAGTCCACGTCGCGCAGGGCCGCGAGCGGCACACGCACGGCCAGCCAGAGCACATCCCCCTCGGGCCGGACGAACGAGGTCACCGCCACCCGAGCGGGCACCTCGTGGCCGCCCGCCGACCGGGGGGTGAGCCCCCCGAGCAACAGACCGCCGAGGGCAATGTGGAGAAGGGTTCTCTGGTGCATCGCAGCGTGGAGATATAACATTGGCACGCTGGATCCCCTACCCGATCGGAGCCACCATGTCCCGCAAGTCAACGTTGCTCGGCGCCGGAGCGCTGGGCGCCCTCATCGCCTCCCTGTACGTCGGCCAGGCCACGCTCTCGGCCTCGCTCGCCGAGCAGCCGGTGCAGGCACCCGTGTTCGAGGTGGACCCGTTCTGGCCCAAGCCCCTGCCCAACGGCTGGATCATCGGCTCCACGATCGGCGTGGGGGTGGACGCGCGCGACCACGTGTTCATCATCCATCGGCAGGAATCGCTGAATGCCCGTACGGAGGCGGCTCCGGCCCCCGGCTCGCCCCCAGGCTCCTGCTGTACGGCGGCGCCACCGGTGTTGGAGTTCGACCCCGAGGGGAACCTCGTCAATGCGTGGGGCGGGCCGGGCGAGGGCTACTCGTGGCCGAGCTCCAACCACGGCATCTCCATCGACCACCTCGGCAATGTGTGGATCGGCGGCAACGGCAGCGCCGACACGACACGCCGCGTGGGCTCCGACTCGCACATCCTGAAGTTCACGCACGACGGCAAGTTCCTCGCGACCATCGGCGTCCCGGGCCGCCCCGCCAACTCGCTGAGCCGCGACTCGTTCGGCCGCGTGGCGAAGGTGTCGTTCGACCCCAAGAACAACGAAGCGTACGTGGCCGATGGGTATGGGAATCGCCGCGTGGCCGTGCTCGACATGAATAGCGGTGCCATCAAGCGGTTCTGGGGCGCGTACGGCAATGTGCCGTCCGATTCCAACATCGGGCCGTACAATCCGGATGCACCGCTCGCCACGCAGTTCCGGACGCCGGTGCATTGCGCCGAGCCGTCGCACGATGGCCTCGTGTATGTGTGCGACCGTCCCAACAATCGCATCCAGGTGTTCCGCACCACCGGCGAGTTCGTGAAGGAGCAGCAGTATGCGCCGCGCACGCGTGGTGATGGTGCCGTGTGGGACATCGCGTTCTCGCGGGACGCGGAGCAGAAGTATCTGTACCTCGCCGACGGCAAGAACGAGCGGGTGTACGTCATCGATCGCCAGTCGCTCACGTTGCTCACGGCGTTCGGCGGCGGCGGGCGGCAGCCCGGCCAGTTCTTCGCGGTGCACTCCATCGCCACGGACTCCAAGGGCAACATCTTCACCACCGAGACCTACGAAGGCAAGCGCGTGCAGCGCTTCGCGTACAAGGGCGTGCGGACGGTGAACACCCAGGAGCAAGGCGTGCTCTGGCCCACGGGCCGGTAACCCACCGCCCGTCGGATGGCGTTCGCCTACTACCTCACCGCGCGTGCCGTGCGCGGCGGGCGGTTCCTCCCTGAGCCGGGGCCCACGAAGTATCTGAAGGTCCCGGCGGGCACGACCCCGGCACCCGCGCACGCGATCAGCCGTGCGCGGTGGGTGGCTGAGGTGCGCACGGCGGCCACCTGGGGGACCGACGACCGCGACGCGACGCGGGACCGCGGCGACCTGCTCGTGTACGTGCACGGGTACAACACCGGCCTTGACGACATCGCGGTGCGCCACGCGCAACTCGAGCGCGACCTCGCGCGCATCGGATGGAAGGGTGCGGTGCTGACGTTCGCGTGGCCCTGCGATGATCGCGCGCTCAACTACCTCGAGGATCGGCACGACGCGAAGCGCTGCGCCATGCAGCTCGTGTCCGATGGCATCGCGCTCCTCGCGGCGCCGCACCGTCCCCGCTGCACGATCAACGTGCATCTACTCGGCCACTCCACGGGTGCGTACGTGATCCGCGAAGCATTCGACGATGCCGACGATGCCGTGCTCGACAACAACGGCTGGTCGGTGAGTCAGGTGGTGCTCGTGGCGGCCGACATCTCGGCGGCGTCGCTGAGTGCGAGCCACGCCAAATCGGCGTCACTGTACCGCCACTGCGCCCGGCTCACCAACTACCACAGCCACCACGACGGCGTCCTCAAACTGTCGAACACCAAGCGCATCGGCGTCGCTCCGCGCGCGGGCCGGGTCGGACTGCCCGCCGATGCGCCGGCCAAGGCCGCCGACGTGGATTGCTCCGCGTACTTCGAGCTCCTCGAGCGCGACGCGTCCGTCCGCACAGCGGACCAGGAGGTCACGGCGGGGCGCTTCGATCACTCGTGGTATCTGGGGAACACCCTGTTCACGCGCGACTTGTTCGAGACCTTGCGCGGGGAGCTCGACCGCTCGGTCATTCCCACGCGCATCGTCGCGCCGGACGGTTCCCTGCACTTACAGCGCTAGCGCGCTCCGTCAGTGCCCGCAGTTGGCGCAGCCGCTCTTGGTCGCGCGGCGCGCGCGGACAACCCGCCGCACGAGGAAGAACACCGCCACCGCGACGATCGCCAGCGCGAGGACCGTATCGGTCGCCATCACGCGAACCCCAGCGCCCGGCCGACCACGACGACCGCCCAGGCCGCGACGTAGGCCAGCCCCAGCATGTACGTGAACTGGATGCCCGCCCACTTCCATCCGGTCCGACCGCCACCCGCTTCACGCACCGTGACAGCGGTGGTGCTGATGCACATCAGCGCGTACACGTAGAACACCATCAGGCCCACCGCGATGAGCGGCGTGTACGTCGGCGCGCCGGTCGGCGTTCGCTCGGCGATCAACCGATCGCGGAGCGCCCCTTCATCCTCACCGCCCACGCCGTAGATGGTGCCCATCGTGGACACGAACACCTCGCGCGCGGCGAACGACGCCACGATCGACACGCCGATCTTCCAGTCGTAGCCGAGGGGCCGCACCACCGGCTCGATCACCTGCCCGATCCGGCCGAGGATGGAGTTGGCGAGCTGCTGCTCCTGTTGCTGCTCCATCGGCATCGCCGCGTCGAACGTGCTCTTCGGATACGTGGCCAACGCCCAGAGCACGATGCTCAAGGCCAGGATCACAGTGCCCGCCCGACGCAAGAACACGAGACACCGCTGCCACACATCGAGCAGCAACGACTTGAGCGAGGGCCGACGGTACGGCGGCAGCTCGAGGATCATCGGGCGCACGGGGCCCTTGAGCAACGTCTTCCGGAAGACGGCGGCCACGAGCAGCGCCGTCACCGTTCCGAGCAGATACATCGCGAGCATCATCGCGCCTTGGAAGTCGAGCCCCGGCAGCAACGGGAGCGCGGGGACGAAGGCCCCGATCAGCAACGTATACACCGGCAGACGCGCCGAACAACTCATCAACGGCACGACCATGATCGTGGCCAACCGATCCTTGGGATCCTCGATCGTGCGCGTCGCCATGATGCCCGGCACCGCACACGCGTAGCCCGAGAGCATCGGGATGAAGCTCTTGCCGTGGAGTCCCACGCGGCGCATGACGCGATCCATCAAGAACGCCGCCCGCGCCATGTACCCGGACTGCTCCAACAGTCCGATGAACGCGAACAAGATGGCGATCTGCGGCACGAAGACGACCACGGACCCCACCCCACCGAACACGCCGTCGACGATGAGCGAGCGCAGATCACCAGCGGGGATGAACGCCCCGACGGCCGCGCCGAGCGCGAGCGTGAGTCCTTCGATGCCATCCTGCAACGGGGCGGCCCACGTGAACACCGACTGGAACACTAGGGCCATCACCACCAAGAACAGGAGCGGACCGCCCACCCGGTGCAACGCCAACGCATCGAGCCGATCGCTCAACGTGCCCATGGGATTGCGGCGCCGCGTCATCGAGCGCGTGAGCACGCCGCCGATCCACGTGTAGCGCAGCTCGGACTCGAGACGCTCAGGCAACTGCCCGGCCGCGCGCACGGCGCGTCGCGCGTCGTCGAGCAACGCGCGCAGGTCGGTCACATGCGAGAGATGCGCTTCATCCTTGGAGATGGAGAGCAACCGGAGCGCTTCCATCGCGGCGGCCTGCGGCGCGATACCGTCGCGTTCGAGCTGCGCGTGGAGCGGCGCGAGCGCCGCGATGGCATCGGGCGGCAACCCGAACTTGCGCACGGGCGGCGCGAGCGTCGCCGCGATGAACAACGCTTGCTTCAGCGGTTCGATGCCTTCACCGCGTGACGCGATCGTCGGCACGATGCTCACGCCCAACTCGTGGATCAGCGTCGGTACATCGATCGCGATACCCTGCTCCGCGGCCGCATCGATCTGATTGAGGGCGATGACGACGGGCACGCCCAACTCGCACACTTGGCTGGCGAGGAAGAGATTCCGCTCGAGGTGCGACGCATCCACCACCACGAGGATGACATGCGGGCGCCACTGGCCTTGGTCGCGGCCGAGCAGGACCTCCAACGCGATCTGTTCGTCGGGCGAACCCGCCGAGAGCGAGTACGACCCCGGCAGATCGAGGATGGTGACCCGACGTCCGTCGGCCATCTTGAAACGGCCTTCGAACCGCTCGACCGTGACGCCGGCGAAGTTGCCCACGCGCTGCCGGAGACCGGTGAGCGCGTTGAAGAGCGTGGTCTTGCCGGTGTTGGGATTCCCGATGATGGCAACGCGGAGCGGCTCGTGCACTCCGAGCGGCGCCGCCGCAGCGGGCGCGCTCACGTCAGCTGGCAGCGCGCGTCTGCGGCTGGACCGTGATGCCCTGCGCGAGATCCGCGCCGAGCGCGAGTCGTGTTCCGCGCACGTCCACGAGCAAACAGTGGCGCTTGTTGATCACCGAGACGGTGGCGCCTTCGTACACCCCCATCGCGCGCAGTCGGCACGCATCGCCGTCGCCGCAGGCGATCGCCACCACCGTCGCTTCGCTGCCGGCCTCGCTCTCGAGGAGCGGGCAGGTGCACACCGGCAGAGCGCGCGAGTTGGCTGGCGTCATGGGAGCGGGGGCATTTCGGAGTCAGATGAGAATGGTTCTCATCAGCGATATACTAAGCATACCTCACTCAGCGTGACCGGCGCAAGGGAAAGACGAGTGGAGTGCTCGGGATGGCCGGCACTCTGGGGCTCGGTCGGCCGTTCACTGGCATGCACACCCCCGCGATCCTCTGGCTACGCAACGACCTCCGCCTCGACGACCATCACCCGCTTCGGGCGGCCGTGGCCCGCGGACCGGTCGTCCCCATCTATTGCCTGGACCCGCGTCAGCTCGGCACCCTGCCCTCAGGCGTACCGAAGACCGGCGCGTTCCGACTGCGCTTCCTGCTCGAGACCCTGACCGATCTCCGCGCCGCCTATCGCGCCCGCGGCGGTGATCTCATCGTCCGTATGGGTCGCCCCGACGTGGTGCTCCCCGCGCTCGCACAGCAACTCGGTGCCACGCACCTCGTCTACCACGAAGAAGCCACCGACGAAGAACTCCGCGTCGAATCCGCCGTCGAGGCCGCGCTCACCGCCATCGGTGTCTCGTGCGAGGGATTCTGGGGACACACGCTCTATCACCCCGACGATCTGCCGTTCGCGCTGGACGAACTCCCCGACACGTTCACCACGTATCGGAAGCACATCGAGCGCGACGCCGCGCCTCGCGCACCGATCGACGCCCCCGAGCGCATCACCACACCGGCCATCGATCCGGGTGCGATCCCCACGCTGGATGCGCTCGGCGCGGCCAGCATCCCCGATGATGCTCGCGTGCTCTTCCGCCCGCGCGGCGGCGAGACCACGGCCCGCGCGCGCCTGCAGCACTTCATCTGGGACGCCGATCGTCTCCGCACCTACAAGGACACACGGAACGGCCTGCTCAGCGTGGACGACTCGAGCAAGCTCTCCCCCTGGCTCGCGCTTGGCGCACTCTCACCGCGCCGCGTGTGGAGTGAGGTCCTGCGCTATGAGCGTGAGCGGGTGGCCAACGACAGTACCTACTGGATGATCTTCGAGCTCCTGTGGCGCGACTACTTCCGCTTCGTCGCCGTGCGGTGGGAGAATGCGATCTTCCAACGCCCGGGGCTGCAGCGGCTCACGCTCCCGTGGCGCACCCTGCGCGACGCCCGCACCGCCGACGACTTCGCCCAGTGGACCGCTGGCACCACCGGCTACCCGCTCGTGGATGCCGCGATGCAGGAACTCGCGGCCTCAGGCTACACGAGCAACCGCGCCCGGCAGAACGTGGCGTCCTTCCTCACCAAGAACCTCGGCATCGACTGGACGCTCGGCGCCGAGTGGTTCGAGTCGCTGCTGGTGGACTACGATGTGACGAGCAACTGGGGTAACTGGACGTACTCAGCCGGCGTCGGCAATGATGCGCGCGGATTCCGCTTCTTCAACATCCACAAACAGTCAGCGCAGTACGATCCCGACGGCGCGTTCGCCCGCCACTGGTTGCCCGCGCTGGGCACGAGTGCGTACCCCGCACTGATGGTGGATCTGTTCGCCTCCGCGAAGTCCCACGAAGCGAAGTACCGGAAGGCGGTCGGCTGGACGTAGCGCGCTAGCGCGGGCGGATCAGGATCAACTCCTGCTGCGGCGGGATCAGATACTCCGCGCCGGTGGCCGTGATCACCGCCATCTCCTCCACGGAGATGGTCTTCGAGCCCTCGCCCCACACGCCAGTGCCACCGGGCAGGGTCCACGCGAAGAAGCCATCGAAGGCGAAGGTCTGCCCGACTTCGAGCGGGCGTCGCGTGCTGCGGTTGAGCGACGGACCGACATCGTGCGCCCAGTAGCCCACCGAGTGGCCCGTACTCCACGGCACACTCGCCGACCCAGCGCGCTGCATCACGAGTCGCTGCGCGGAGTCGACGGCGGCGCCGGTCGCTCCCGGCTTCATCGCGCGGAACGCGGCCGCACCACCTTCGCGCGCCGCGACCCACTTCTGTTGCACATCAGCCGGCGGAGCGGTCTCCCCACGACGCAACACATACGCGAACCGCTGGATGTCGGTGCCCCACACGCCGAACACCTTGATGCCGAAGTCGATCTGGATCACGTCGCCGGGTTGGATCACGCGATCAGAGGCATGGGAGTGCCCGCGATCTGCACCCGAGTTGACGCTGGGGTTCTGCGCCGGCGACCACCCATCGGTCACCCCGAGCTCGCGCATCC
>JBEIVF010000048.1:0-10695 GCA_040374005.1 Gemmatimonadaceae bacterium
CCACACCTGCGTGGCCTCGCGGCTACGTCCTTGCCGCTGCTGCAAGCGCGCGGCGGTCAATAACAGAACCGGTGCGGCATCCGGCGTCGCGTCCGCCGCCGCCATGAACCGCGCCGTCGCGCTCGCGGTGTCGTGGCGGGCCAAGGCCAGGAATGCCGCGCCCACGGATGGGCTCTGCACGGCCGCCGTGCGGACCAACACCGCCAAGGCGGTGACCGCATCACCGGACGTGGGATCCGCACGCCGCAATCCGAGGCGCGCGGCGCGGAGATCCCCCTCGTAGAGCGCCAGCCAGCCCGCGAGCTCGTCGTCCGCGGCGAGTGGGGCCGTCCCGAGTGCGGCGCGGGCCTGCGTGACGTCACCACCACGGACCCAGGCCCACGCCACCTCTCGACGCAGACCATCGATCACGGCCGGCGCGAGGAATCGCTGCGCCTGCTGCAACGCCTGTGCGGCATCGGCGCCGCGCCCCAGCGCCGCATACGCGCGGAGCACGACCGGCGTCACCGTGCGCGCGGCCGTCGAGTCCGACATGTCCGTGGCGGCGTACGCCGTGAGCGCGAGTGCGGAGGCCGCATCGCCGCCTTCGAGCGCGAACGTCGCGGCGCGGAGCGCGCGCTGCTGATCCGGCCGCCACTGTTGCAGCGCGAGGAGCGCATCCCGCGCGGCCAACCACGCGCCCGAGCGTTCGGCGTCCTCGGCGAACGTGCTCCACGCGGCGCCGACTTCATCATTGGGCGGCAGGTCCCGCAACGCGGACCACGCCTCGCGACTGTTCCCCCAGCCGAGCTCGAGCGTCGAGAGCACGCGGCGGGCCGCGAGCGTCACGGGATCGCCGACCAGGACCGCGCGCACGGTCCGGCGATGCTCGGGCGGCGCCGCGCGGAGCGAATAGATCGCGGCCGACTCAAGATAGGACTGCGCGCCGAACGCATCACGCCAGGCGGCGGCGGCCTCGCGCCACTGCCCGAGCGCCACGCGCAACTGCGCGGCCTCGAGCGCGAGCGCCTGATTCGACCCCAGCACCATCGTCGCCTCGGCGAGGACGGTGTCCACCGTCGCCGTCCGACCTTCCGCGAGGAGCACGCGCGCCCACTCCCGATACGGCGCCGGATCGCGTGGGGCGGCCCGCACCCAATCCCGGAACGCATCGCGGGCGGCCGTCTCGCGATCGAGCGCGCGGAGGACCCGCAACTGCACGGTGCGGATCGTCACGTCGCGCGGGGTGACGCGGAGGAGCGAATCCACGAGCGGCACGAGCGAGTCGGTCTGCCCGAGCTGCGCGTACGCGCGCTCCATGCCGAGCAACGCCGGCACGAGCATGCCACTCGCCATCGCCGTGCGGTACTCGGTCAGCGCCTCAGCGGCGCGACCCGCCGCTTCATGGTCCATGGCGAGCGTGAGCGACGCGGATTGGGCCCGCGCGGTCGCGACGCTCAGCACGAGCAACGACAGGATCCGTCGCATCACGTCAGCGCTGACCCGCGTTCAAGCGACGGAAGTACTCGATGACGAGTCGGCGTTCATCGGCGGTGAGGCCGCGCAGTTCTTCGTACGTGGGCTCGCGGTACTTCTGGCCGGCGGCCCCGCGCGTCACGCCACCACCGGCGGCCGCGGCGACGGCTGGATCGGCGGCGCGCGCCTCGCGCTTCGACGCATCGTCGCGCTCATCTTGTTCGAGCGAGCGCCCCGCATCGAGCATGCGACGGAACAACCGCTGCTGGCGATCGAGTACGCTCGGATCGAGTTGCCCGCGACCCAGTGCCTGCGCGAGCTGGTCGGCTTCGCGGGCCATCGCATCGGCGCGTCCGGTGCGATCAGCGTCGGCGGCCTCGTGCAAGCCGCGAGCCAACTCGCGCTGGCGCTCGGCGAGCTTCGCCATCGCCTGCGCCTGCGCGGCTGCGCTGGACGCATCGCCCTGCCCCGGCATCATCTGCGACGCGGCGCCGTTGAGGGCCCCCTGTTGACGCGCCATGTCCTGCATCTGCTGCATCAACTCCGGGAGCCCCGAGGCCGACTCCGCATTCCCCGCGCGCTCACGATCGCGCGCCATGGACGCCGCCGCTTGTCGCAGGGCATCGGCCGCCTGGGCCATGGTCTGGGCCGCCTGTGCGCCACTCGCGCCGCCGTTCATCTCCTGCGTGGCCTGCGAGACACGCTGCTGGGCATCCGCCATCGCTTGTTGCGTGCGCGGCGACACGAGCGCCGACTGACGACCCTGCTGGGACATCCGCTCCGCCGTCTGCTGCACCCCCTGCTGCACCGCGCTCTGCTGCCCGCGGACGTCGTTGCCCGTGTTGCCCTGCTGCGCCTGCTTGCTGAGTTCGTCCTGCTGCCGCGCCATCTGCAACGTCTCTTGGATCGACGCGTCGAGCGCGCCGGTCAGATCCTGCTTCCACGCCGAGATCTGCGCCGATCGCGCAGCGGCCATCGAGGCGGCGGCCTTGTCCATGGCGTCGGCCGCGCGCTCAGCCGCTTGGCGCGCTTCGGCGTTGGGGGTCTCGCCCGAGGTGCCCGGCGTGCCACCTGGCGTCTTCATGCCATCCATCCCGGGTGCGCCGGCCTGTTGACCCGGCGTGCCCTGCTGCCCCTGCTGTCCTTGCTGGGACTGCCGCGCCTGCTGCCCCTGCTGCGTCTGCTGGGCCTGCTGGCCGCGTTGCGTCTGTTGTGCCTGCTGCGCCGCCTGCTGCCCCGCTTGCGTCTGCCCTAGGGCTTGGTTCGGCACGCGTGCGGCGGCCGCGGCACTGTCCGCCCGCTCGCGCTGCGCATCGGTGCGCGCTTCCTGCTCCGCCGCGGCGGCCGCGCGTTGCATCTCGCGCGCGCTCTCCCCCGCTTCGCTGCCGGCCTGCTGGACGCCCGACCGACCTTCGGGGGCCAGCTCCTTCTCCAAACGATCGGCGAGCTCGCGCGCATTCTGCCGCACGGCCTCCGCGCGTGCGGCCAACGCCTTCGCCGTGCCAGGGCGCGGCGGCGTTGCCGCGGAGTCCGCGTACTGCCGCTGCGCTTGCGCGACCTCCTTCGCTTCATCGCCCAACGCCTGCATCGATCCTTCGAGGGCCGCCCGCTTGAGGAGTTCGGTCGAGCGCTGCAAGGCCTCCTGCATCTGTTGCTGCTGCGGCTGCATCTTGCCGAGCGCATCCTGCAGTTCGTCGCCCGACATCTGCTGGCGGCGCGCGTCGAGGTCGCGGAGTTGCTGCTGCAGTTCCGGCGTCATCGCTTCGCGCAACAACCGCTGTGCTTCGCGCAACTGCGACTGCACACTGCTGTCCATCACGCCCGCGGCTTGCAGTTGCGTGGCCAAGTCACTCGCACGTTGCGAGAGTTCCTGCACCCGCTCGCCCATGGCTTGCTGCGCATCGGCCAGCGCCTTGGCCCGCTCCTGCGCTTCGAACGACGCGGCCCCGTCGCGCGATCCACCTTGGGCCGCATTCGGCGTGGGTGTGGACGACTGACGCGTCCGGGCGGCGTCGCTCGTGCGACGCTCGAGCGCGCGCTGCGCTGCGGCGGCCGCCATCGCTTCGCGCACCGCCGAGTCGGCCGCGGCGACGGCTTCATCGCGCCGCTCGCTCATCGTGGGGATCCGCAGGCGCACCGGCGCGCTCACGCCCACGCGACCGAACGGCGCTGCGTCGCGGGCCTCGGCCACGAGCACGATCGACTCGCCCGCCACGGCTCCCAACGTCTCCACCGACACCTCGCCGTCGCCGATCCACCGTTCGCCACGGGCGCCGCCGAGTTGCACCACGCGTTCCGGACCACGGATGCCCTGCGCATCCTCGCGCCACACGCGCAGCCGTACCGACGTCACCGCATGATCATCCGTGGCCGCGATGAGCGCACGCACGGCGCCCGACGCACTGATGAGCGAGTCACGCGATGGCGCGACGATCTCGACCACGGGCGGGGCGTCGATCGCCACATCCACCGTGAGCGGGAGCGGCAGATCCGCGCCCGCGGTGGACGACCACCAGGCCCACACCATCGGCGTGCGCGCCGTCATGCGCACGCGCGCCCGACCGGCATCGATCGTCGCGTGGAGCGAGTCATCGGCGCCACGCAGGCCGAGCGCCGTGATCCCCGCCACGCGCGTGGTCAGTGCAAGCACCGTGCCCTCGGGCACCCGCAGTGGCGCATCGCCGGCCAGCGTCTCCGCAGCACGCCCGAGGTAGGCAGGGTACACCGCACGGATCGCCACGTCACCGGCATAGGGACGCTCGCGCATCTCGACCGCCAGCGTGTCCGTGCGCGCGCGTCCATCCGTCGCGATCGCGTGCAACGGCGCATCGACCACCCCGAGGTCCATCGTCGCCACGTCGTCGATCACGGGGACCAGCGAGTCGCGCCACGCCGCGCCCACCGCACGCCACCGCACGCGCACCGTGCGACGCCCCTCCGCCTCGATCACCGCGGTGAGGCGATCCCCGCGCACGGCGACCGTGGGCGTCCGCGCCCACGACAACGGCGCGAGCAGCGTGCCACGGGCGGCATCGATCGGCCGCCACAAGGCGCGCCACCCATCAGGCGCCACGCGTGAGGCGACCACCGCGATGATGATCGCGCCACTCAGCAGCGCGAGCATCCCGCGCGCCCGCTGCGTCACCCCACGCACGAAGGCCGGCGCGACCGCGTGCGGCCCGAGCTGCGCATCGACGCGCTGCAATTCCCGGCCCACGAACGCGCCACCGCCGCCGCCGATCTGGAGCAATCCGAGCAGCACGCCCCAGCGGAGTCCGTGCTCGCGCTCCGCCGCCACGGCCACCGCGTGCGTCGTGGCCGCGTCGCGCCAGCGACCACCCAGCTTCCGATGGACCACGATTCCCACGACCACCGCCACGCCCCACGCGACGAACGGGGCCACGGCCGACAGCGCGAGCCACCGCCCACCGCCAAGGACCAGGGCCGCCGCCGCGAGGAGGACGGCGGCGCTCGCCACCGCGGCGGCTAGCGCCGCCACGCGCGTCCAGCGCTGGGCGACCGCGACCGTCTCGTGCACCCGCGTCAGCACGCTCATGACACGGGGCGGCTCGTCACCGCGTAGACGAACAGGTTCACGCCCATGCGCAGCGCGTCCTCATGCCGTTCTGGCGGATCGGCCGGATACGTGCCGATGTCCTCCCATCCATTCCCGAGATCGCTCTCGTACGAGTAGAACACCGCCAGTCGCGCACCGAGGAAGACGCCGAATCCCTGCGGCGACTTGTTGTCGTGCTCGTGGATCTTCGGCAGCCCCTGGGGGAACGGATACACGATGTGGTAGATGGCATGCGTCGGCGCCACCTCCACGAGCGGACGATCGGGGAACACCCGCGCGATCTCGCGACGGAACGCCGCATCAAGGCCGTAGTTGTCGTCCACATGGAGGAACCCGCCGCGTTGCAGCCACTCGCGCAAGCGGAGGATCTCGTCGTCGGTGAACGTGAGGTTCCCGTGCCCGGTCACATGGAGGAACGACACCTCCCACAGTCGCGGGTCCGTGAGCCGCAGCCGCAACTCCTCGGGCGACACATCGAGCGTCGTCCGTTTCCCGATCGCGCGGATGAGGTTCGGCACGCTCGACGGATTGGCGTACCAGTCGCCACCCCCATCGTACTGCAGCCGCGCCACGACGAGCCGCGGCAGACTCGCACCCTCGACCACACCAACGAACCCCGCCAAGAGCAGGGTGGTCAGCCACGGTCGGAGTGTGCGCCTACGGATCATTGATGCGCCAGTCGGTACGCCACATTGCGCGGAGCGCCGTGCTCCGCCATCAGTCGCTCGTGGATCTCACGCGGGGTCCGGCCCTCGGCCCGCCACGCGGTCACCAACGCGGCGAGCTCCGCCTCGCCCAGCGATGCCGCGGGAACCGCCCCGCCGATCACGAGGACGACTTCGCCCCGCGCCGGATGTTCCTCAAGATACGCCGCGACCTCCCGCACCGTTCCCCGCACGAACGTCTCGAATCGCTTGGTCAACTCGCGCGCGAGCACGACCGGTCTGGTCCCCATCCCCGCATCGTCCCACCGCACGAGCGTTTCCGCCACGCGGTGCGGCGACTCGAAGCACACGGCCGTCCATGGCATGCCCACCAGCGTGGCCTCGAACTGATCGCGCTCGCGTCCCTTGCGGGGGACGAAGCCGAGGAAGGTGAACGGCACGGCCGGCAGTCCCGACGCGGCCAAGGCGGCCAGCACGGCCGAGGCGCCGGGCACCGGCACCACCGAGACGCCCGCCGCGATCGCCGCCGTGACCAGACGCTCGCCAGGATCCGACACCAACGGGGTGCCGGCATCGCTGATCAACGCGGCGGTGCCGCCGCCGAGGAGCCGCGCGACCACGACGGACGACTGCGCCGCCTCATTGTGTTCGTGCACGGCCCGCAGCGGTGTCCGCACGCCGAGATGGTCGAGCAACACCCGACTCGTGCGCGTGTCCTCCGCCAACACCTCGTCGACCGCCCCAAGGATGGCGCCGGCCCGCACCGTGATGTCGCCCAAATTGCCGATGGGCGTGCTCACGATGTACAGCGTCCCCGGCGCGACGACGGCGTCCGTTACTGGACCTTCCACGGGAGCGCCTCGAAGACGCCGGCGGACTGGAGCGCGTGGCGACGCGGCCATCCAGCGCGGAACGTGACGTCGTGGTGGGCACCATCCACCGCGATCTCGAGCACCCCGTCGCGCCCCGATCGCGCTGCGCATCGGTCAGCAGGTTTTGCAGATGCACGTACGCCAGCCGGGTACGGGCCCAGCAACACCCGCTGGTGCAGGAACTCCAGATGCGCGAGACGGGCAGGCATAGGCGCGAAAGAGAAAGCGGCGTGGGGATCTCCCCACGCCGCAATCAAAGAGCCGGACGGTCCGTTCGCAACGCACCGCGCCTGACGCCGGCGGGCGCGGCAGGACGACCTCAGCTGTGCTGGGCGACCTTGGCCTCGAGTGCCGCCTTCGGCACCGCCCCGATGACCTGATCGACCACCTGGCCGTCCTTGAAGAACAGGATGGTCGGGATGGAGCGGACGCCGAACCGCGCCGCTGACTTGGGGTTCGTATCGACGTCGAGCTTCGTGATCTTGACCTGCCCATCGTACTTGACGGCCAGCTCTTCCATGATCGGCGCGATCATCCGGCACGGACCGCACCACGTGGCCCAGAAATCCACGACGGCCAAGCCCTTGTGTCCCTCGATCGACGTCGCGAAATCGTCGTCGGTCACTGCGAGTGTCTGACCCATGCATTGCTCCTTCGCTGGTGGGCGCGCACGTCCACCGGAAATCGGATTACGTTGAAGGACGTCCTTGCCAACCGACGCCCGTTGACCGTGACTACCTCGAACCAGTCCCCCCGCGGCACCACCATCGCGCATCTCGGCCTCGCCGTTCGCGCCATCGATGATGCCCTCCCCTTCTTTCGCGACGTCCTCGGACTCTCGATCGTGCCCCTCGGCGACAGCGACGGGGCCCGCATCGCCGGCGTTGCCGCCGGTGACGCGCTGATCGAGTTCCTTGAACCGGAGCGCCCCGACTCCCCGATCGCCAAGTACCTGGACAAACGCGGGCCGGGGATCCATCACCTGTGTCTCGCCGTGGACGACCTCGACGCCATGCTAGCGACGTGTCGCAACGCCGGGATCACCCTCGTGGATGAGACCCCGCGGCTCGGTGCTGAAGGCAAACGCATCGCCTTCCTGCATCCGAAGTCCACGGGAGGGATCCTTGTCGAACTCTCTGAATACTAACCCCGAGACCACCCACTCGGTTCACCGCGACGTGCACAGCTCCTGGAGCTTCACCACCTCCACGTCCTCCACGTACCAGCGATCCTCGGGGCCACGGATGGTCGTGAACGTCACCGGCACCGTGCGGCCCGCGCGCGTCATGTCGAGCTTCAGGATGCGGCGACCTTCGGTGCCCGGGGTAGAACTGGTGACCCGCGATTCGTCCTGACACAGCAAGCGGATCAGGATCAGTTCGCGCTGCTCCAGCTCGGCGCGCGGCATCGTGGCCCGAGCGGGGCCCTTCACTGATCCCCAGATCCCGCCGAGGGCTTGGAGATCTTGTGCCTTGGCGGCGCTGATGAAGGCATCGACCGCACGCTCCGGCGATGTCGCACCGGTCTGCGGGCCAGACGCGATCGGTCGGCAGGCCGAGGCGAGGAACAGCAGCACCGCAATTGATCGTTTCACCTGAGTCTCCGCGCACAAGGGGTTGCGCGGTAACCCTAACCATCGTCGGGCATCGATGCCAGCGCTCGTTCCAGCACCCATCCAGCGGCTGTACGTCAACATCGACCACATCGCCACGCTGCGTCAGGCGCGGGGCGGTGTCGAACCCGATCCGGTGGCCGGGGCACGGGCGGCCTTGGCGGCTGGGGCGCACGGGATCACGGCGCATCTCCGCGAAGACCGCCGGCACCTGCAGGACCATGACCTCGCCCCGCTCAAGGCCCTGCCGGCGCCGTTCAACCTCGAGATCGCCTGCACCGACGCGATGCTCGCGATCGCCGAGTCGCTCCAGCCGTACCAAGTGACCCTCGTCCCCGAACGCCGCGAAGAAGTGACCACCGAAGGCGGGCTGGATGTGGCCCGGGTCATGGGCCCCATCGCGGACGCCTGCCGCCGCCTGCGCACCGCGGGCATCCGGACCGCCCTGTTCATTGATCCTGACGCCGATGCCATCGCGCGCTCGCGCGACTGCGGGGCCGACGCCATCGAACTCCACACCGGCTCGTACGCGCACCAGTCGGCGGCGGCCGCGACCTTGGCCGCGCTCCACGACGGAGCGCGCCACGGCATCGCGGCGGGCTTGGCCGTCCACGCGGGCCACGGCCTGACCGTCACGAACGTGGCGCCCGTCGCCGTCATCCCCGAAATCGAGGAGTTGAACATCGGCCACTCGATCGTCTCTCAAGCGGTGTTCATCGGGCTCGGTGCCGCGGTTCAGCAGATGCTGGACGCGATGCGCGCCGCCCGCCTGCGTTGACCACGCACCGTCCGAGCGGCAGATTCGGCAGGACCTCAGGAGACACGATGGGCGCGACTGGATTACTCGATTTCTTCACGCTGGAAGCCGGTGAGTACCTCGAACGACTCGACGGTCTCGTCACGTCGGCCGGCACCGGCGCGCCAGCGCTCGACGAGCTCCTCACAGAAACGCGGGCGCTCCGCGGCGCCGCGACGATGGCGCGCCAGATGCCGATCGCCGAGGTGGCGGCGGCCTTCGAGCGGACCGGCCAAGCGCTCCGCGAGGGCCGTCTGGTCTGGGACCTCGCGCTCCGTGGCGTGATCATCAGCGCCATCGACGATCTCAAGATCCTCGTGCGCCACGTGCGGCAGTGGTCGGCCGACGACGAAGCGCGCGCGAGTGCGTGCCGTGCCGAGCTCACGCGCGTCACGCCCGCCGTGGGCCGCGCCACCGTGGCCACGCCGAGCTTGAACAGTGTGTTCGCGTTCGTCGCGCTCGAGATCGCTGATATCGCGGCGGCCCTCGCCGCGCAGGACGGGGGCGACCCCGACGCGTTGCGCCGGATCGCGCCGCGGCTCCGCGCACTGCGCGGCATGGCCACGCTGCGCGACCTGCCGCCGCTGGGCGACGTCATCGACACGGTGGACGACCACACCGCGCTCCTCGAACGCTCGGGCGCGCCGGCCTCACCGCCCGTGCGACGGTTGTTCGTGGCGGCCGCCGGCGTGTTGCACAAGGCGGCGCCGCGGCTTCGTGCCGGCGGGACGCCCGATGGTGATTCTGCTGAAGTACGTGCCTTCGCAGCCGCGACGGATGCGCTCCAAGCGCCCGCCGAGTCGGCGGAGCGCATCGTCCCGATCGCCACGTTGTTCTTCGCCGATGACGAGCCGCATGTCGTGCGGAGCGCGCCGCGGCCACCGACGACGCTCCAGCAACGCTTCCGTAGGGAGGTGGTCGCGCCGGCCGAACACCTGCGCCGCGTCGTCGCCGTTGCCCGCCGGGTGGCCGATGGCCCGGCCAAAGCGCCCGCCGTTCGCGCGCTCGACCACGCGATAGGCGAACTCGAGGCGCTCGCCCTCTCCTGTGGCGAGCAGGACGTGGCCCGGGCGCTAGGCCGACTACGCGACGGCGCCTCCACGCTCGATCCTCAAGTGCTCGGGCAGGTGGAACGGACCGCCGAGATCCTCAGCGACCCGGGTACCGCGGCACCACCGCCGGAGCGCCTGCGCCGCATCAGCGGCGCGGTGATGGCGGCAGCGGCGTCGGCGCCGCCCGCCGACGCCGCGACCGAGCCCTCGCAGGGCGCCGCTCTCCATGCACTGTTGTCGCGTGGCCTCGCGGGCCTCACCGGTCTGGCGGGCACCCCGTTGTCACCGCCGGTGATCGTCGACGAGGAGTTGATCCCGATCGACGCGTTGCTCTATCGTGGGCGCGCGGCGCTCGACCGCGCCGCCGTGGTGCGCGATGCCTTGCGGCACTCCGCGGGCCCGCCTGATCCAGACGCCCTCGAAGAGCTGTACGCGCTGATCGATCTCGCCCGCGCCGACTGACCCACGTGCGTCGACACTGGCGAGCCGCGCTCGGCTTCGGCCTGAGCGCTGCGTTGCTCTATTGGACCCTGCGCGGGGAACAATGGAGCGCGATCTGGGACACCCTTCGCACGAGCAACCTGTGGCTGTGGGCTGCGGCGACCGTGGTGTCCCAGCTGATCTTCCCGCTCCGTGCGCGGCGCTGGCAAACGATCCTGCATCCCA
>JBEIVF010000313.1:0-1642 GCA_040374005.1 Gemmatimonadaceae bacterium
AAGATGCGCTCGCAGAAGAGGCCATCCTTTTCCGGCTTGAACGACCGGTAGTTGATGGTCTCGGGCTTGGTCACCTCACCCCACGACCACCAGGCACGCAAGCCGGCCATCTCCAGCCGCTCGCGCTCCTTGGGGTCCTTGGGGCCCCGGATCTCCTCGGGGCTCGTCAGGCGGACTTGTAGGTAATCAAAGATGCTGCCACGCGGATCACGCGTGCTGCGGAAATCAATCATGGTTTAGACCTCGCTCCCGTCGCCGCCGAAGCCGAAGCCGGATTCCCGGCTCCCCATCGTGACGTGGATACCAAGTGCCTGCAGTTCCTTCACCAGCACGTTGAACGACTCCGGAATGCCCGGCTCCGGCAAGTTCTGGCCCTTCACGATCGCTTCGTACACGCGGCTGCGGCCCGTCACGTCGTCCGACTTGACGGTCAGCATTTCGCGCAACGTGTGCGCCGCACCGTACGCTTCGAGCGCCCACACTTCCATCTCACCGAAGCGCTGGCCGCCGAACTGCGCCTTCCCGGCGAGCGGCTGCTGCGTGACGAGCGAGTACGGTCCGATGGAGCGCGCGTGGATCTTGTCGTCGACCAAGTGGCTGAGCTTGAGCATGTACACCTCGCCCACCGTGACCGGCGTGGTGAACCACTCGCCCGTGCGGCCGTCGCGCAACCGGATCTTGCCCGGCGTTGCGATGCCACCCAGCGACAACAACTCGGCGATCGCCGCGTCGATGTCCTGCTCGCCCTTCGGCCCCACCATCGACGCGAGCGCCGGACGACCGAGGGCCACGAGGACCTCTGCATCCGTACCACCCTGCGCCTTGCTGGTCTCCTTCACCGCGGCCTTCGCCTCGGCGCGGAGCGCCGACGGCTGATGCTCGTCGGCCGCGACCTCTTCCTGCAACTGCACGCGGCGCACCATCTCCTCGCGCTCACGGCCCGCCAATTCCTTGGCGGCCGCGGTCACGAAGTCACGCACCGCCGTCACCAATTCCTTGGTGCCTGCGGACACGTTCTTGCCGGTGAGTTCTGCGAACTTCGCGTCTTCGAGCAGGACGACCTTGTCCTGATCGACCGCCGACGGCTTGATCTCGGCGAGCAACGTATTGATCTCGGCTTCGCCGACCGTTGGCGGCGCCGACTTGAGATTGAGCGTGCCACGCACCCACTGGAGACCCGCCAAGCGCAACAAGAACCCGATCTCACGCTCGTTGGCGCCTTGGAACACCGGCGTCTTGGCGTAGAAGTTCAAGTGGCGTGCGGCCCAGCCCAAGTGCGTCTCGAGGATCTGTCCGACGTTCATTCGGGACGGAACGCCGAGCGGATTGAGACAGATGTCGACCGGACGACCGTCGGGGAGGATAGGCATATCCTCCTCGGGGACGATGCGCGCCACGATACCCTTGTTGCCGTGGCGGCCGGCCATCTTGTCACCGACCGAGATCTTGCGCTTCTCGGCCAGGTACACCTTCACCAACTGAATGACGCCCGGGGGCAGTTCATCCGGCTGCAGGATCTGGTCGATGCGCTGCTCGGCCTTCTCCTCGATCCTCGCCTTCACTTCATCGGCCGCGTCGATCACCGCCCGCGCCGCTTCGTTGGCCTTCTTGTTCTCCACGCGGAACATCTTGAGGTCGAGCG
>JBEIVF010000098.1:0-7363 GCA_040374005.1 Gemmatimonadaceae bacterium
AATCTTCAAATATACCTACTTTTTCCGATGTATTCAATACCCCGGACCTGCCGTTCCGTTGCTTGGGGGGTGGGGGCGGGGTAGGTTCGGCTGGTGTTCCCTGATCTCAATCCCCGTCGGATCGCGTTGGGGGCGGTGAAGCGCCTCCTGCTGCCGCCCGAGGCGGGGGCCGCGCCGTCTTCTGCCGTGGCCACTGCGCCGGCGGCTTCCACCCATCAGACCGAGTCTTCGCCGATGTCCCGTACCCGCGACCGCATCCTCGCCAACCTCGACGAGATGTACAGCGACGCCTTCGAGGCCGCGAAAGCGAGCGGCGATGAGAATCAGATGCGGACGCTGGATTTCGCGTATCGGCGGGAGCAACTGTACTTCGAGATCTTGCTCGATATCAGAGACGCGACGGCTAAAAGACAGTAGCACGAGAGGCACGAGTGGCACGAGAAGCACGAAACTACTCGTGCCTGATTGCGTCAATCGGGCTTAGGCGCGCTGCTCTGAGTGCCGGCACCATTCCAAAGACGATGCCGATGACGACCGCGATCAAGGCGCAGATCACGGCTGTCTCCACCGTGAACGCCGCATAGATCTTCGCCTCGGTCTGGCGGCGCATGATGAACGTCACCAAGCTCGCGCCGGCGAAGCCCACCACCACGCCCATCGCGCTGCCGACGCTGGTGATCGCCACCGACTCGGCCAAGAACTGCACCAGGATGTCACGGTGCCGCGCGCCCGTCGCCTTGCGGATCCCGATCTCGCGCGTGCGCTCGGCCACCGCCGCGAGCAGCACGTTCATGATGCCGATGCCGCCGACGATCAAGGAGATGCTCGCGAACGCACCCATCGCGAGCTTGAAGATGAGCATGAACTCTTCGAGCGACGCCAGGTTGTCGGCGCCGGTGGCCGAGACGGAAACCTTGTTGTTCCAGTCGGGGCGCGCTGTGGCGTAGGCCGCCAGGGCGACGCGCGTGCTGTCGACCTCCGAGGCTTCCATCACGGTCACATCGAGGCGCGGACGCAGCGTGGCGCGGTCGAGCGCCGCTGCCTCGATGATGCTCATCGGCGCCACGACCTGCAGGAATGGGAGCGGTGACTGCTTCAACACGCCGATGATCTCGACCACGCGATCGCCGATCGGGAAGCGCTTGCCGATGGCCGCCGCCGCATCGCTCTTGCTCACCACGCGCGCCAAGGTGTCGTTGACGAGGACCACCGCAGCCCCGCTGAGGAGTTCGTCGCTCGTGGGGACGCGGCCGTGCTCGAGCTCGTTGGACAGGGCCACGGGGAACTTGGAGCCACCGACGCCCATCAGGAACAAGCCGCGCGGCCCAGCGCCTTCTTCGAGCACCTGCAGGCGCTGCGTGTTGGCCATCATCGTGAACTGCGCACTCGCGGGGACCACCGGCCTGATGGAGTCGATGTCGGCCGCGCTCAACCGCAGCAACTCGGACGCCGGCATGAGCACGCCGTCGATGCGCTCTCCACTCCGCGCACTGATGGAGATGGTGGTGAAGCCCTGCCGTTCGATGGCGGTGCGGGCGTAGCCCTCCAAGCCATCACCGACCGAGAGGACCGCCACCAAGGCCGCGGCGCCGATGACGACGCCGAGGGTGGAGAGCAGCGTGCGCAGCGGATTGGCGCGAAGCGCCGAGAGGGCGACGGAGAGGGCGGTGAAGTTCATAGGGGAATGTACGGACCCGCCCCGTCGCGAGTTTCTGCGAAGTGCCCTAGCGCCGCCGCGCCAACTCCGCTTCGGCCGCGATATACCCGAACGCTGCCCTCGACCCAGCGCCATTGACGATCCGCTCAAATGGCGCCGCGGTGGTGTCGCGGCCCTCGAGCCTGTCGAAGAGCGCGAGGCCGTAGGCCACGGTAGCATCGCCCACCGGGTCGCCGGCCGTGGTGACCACGGAGTCGCGCGGGATCACGCCCTGGAAGTACTGCAGCAAGCGCAGATACGCGGCGTTCTCGATGACTTCGGTGTCGGGTGTGATGCGCGCAGCCACGAGGTTGGCGCGGTCGGTCTCGCCGGCGCGGCGCAACGCCAAGTACATCCAGTACGACGTGGCCACGAGCGCATCGGGGTTCTTGGACACCGCGAGGCACCGCTCATACGCATACGCGGCCTCATTCCACTCACCGCGCAGGTGGTGCGCGAGGCCGAGGTGGTACCAGATGTTGAACTGCAGCGTGCTGGTGGGGATCCCGCGGGCGTTGGGCTGACCATCGGGCTCCACGACATCGTCCTGCCCCGCGATGAGCCGCGCGGCGTTGGTGAAGTCGTCGATGGCCTTGGCGGGATCGCGGAGCGTGATGTAGCGGTGGCCGCGATGGCGGTAGAAGCGCGCATCGCTGGGGAACCGCTCGATGCCGCGCGTGAACGTCGCGACTGCGCCGCGGTAATCGGCGAGATACGCCTGGCGCCGCCCGACCCAGATCAACGCATCGGCATCGTCGGGGGTCGCCGCCAATGTGGACTCCGCGGCGCGGAGATCCGCCTCGAGCTTGGCGCGTGCCGAGTCGGTGAACGTCGGCGCGAGGAGCGAGTCGACGTTCACCACCGGTGCCGGCTCCTGTTGCGGCGCTTCGGTGGGGGCGCAGGCAGCGAGGAGTACGAGAGCGGCGAGTCGGGTGCGCATGGATCGGTCTGGTGCGGGGAGTGGTTTTACAGAAGAACGCAGAGAACGCAGAAAGACGCTGCAGCGTCTGTCAGCGATTTCTGCGTTGATCAGTTGACCCAACCCAGTCAGAACCACGCCACCAGTTAGAAGCGCGCCAACTCCTCGTAGGCCTTCACGAAATCCGCCGTCTGCGGCAGGATCGCGTCCTCGAGCTGCGGCGCGTACCCGACGAAGGTGTCGGCGGACGCCACGCGCTTGACCGGGGCATCGAGCCACGGGAAGCACTCGTCGGCGATGGCGGCCGCGATCTCGGCGCCGTAGCCCCACGAGAGGGAATCTTCGTACGCGACGATCACGCGATTGGTCTTCTTCACCGACGCGAACACGGCCTCACGGTCCCACGGCGACAACGAACGCAGGTCGATCACCTCGACACTGATGCCACGCTCGGCCACATCGTTGGCCGCCACATACGCGCGCTGGACCGTCGCGCCGTAGGTGACCACCGTGATGTCGGTGCCTTCACGCACCGTGCGGGCCTTGCCGAACGGGATCATGAAATTGGGGCCCGGATACGCGGCCTTGTTGTACGTCTGGCGGTACAAGTGCTTGTGCTCGAGGAACAGCACCGGATCCTCACAGCGGATCGACGTGCGCATCAAGCCCGCGGCGTCGAGCGCGTTGGACGGACACACCACGCGGAGGCCCGGCGTGTGCGTGAACAGCGACGCGCCCGTTTGCGAGTGATACACGCCACCGCGGATGTACCCGCCGTACGTGGTGCGCACGACGACCGGCGCGGCGAACATGTTGTTGGAGCGCCAGCGCATGGTGGCCAGCTCATCACGGAGCTGCATGTACGCGGGCCAGATGTAGTCGAAGAACTGGATCTCGACGACGGGCTTGAAGCCACGCAGCGCCAACCCGATGGACCGGCCGATGATATTGGCCTCGGCCAACGGCGAGTTGAACACGCGCGTCGAGCCGAACTCGGTCTGCAAGCCGTGCGTGGCCTTGAACACGCCGCCCTTGCCCTTCACGCGGCCCAAGTACTCTTCACGCGACACGTCGGCGACGTCCTCACCGAAGACGACGATGCCTTCGTTGCGACGCATCTCGTCCTTCATGCACGAGTTGATCAGGTCGATCATCGTCGTGGGCTCGCCGCTGAACTGCGGATCGTCCTCGGTGTCGAAAGGCTCACCGGTGGGGTCCACATCAGGCGAGTACACGCCGTAGTACACGGTGCTGGCGTCGGGCTGCGGCTGCGCGAGCGCATCGTCCGTGGCGGCGAGCACTTCGGCATCGACGGACTCGGCGATCGCGGCCAGGTCGGCCTCGGTCGCGTGGCCGTTGGCGAGCAACCAGGCCGGGAACGTCAACAGCGGATCGCGCGCGGCATCAGCCTCGCGCTCCTCGGGCGGACGGTACAGCACTTCGTCGTCGGAGAGCGAATGCGAGTACGGGCGGATCACGTGTGCATGCACGAGCGCCGGGCCCTTCCGCTCACGCGCATACGCCACGGCCTTCTTCATGACCTCGAGCGAGGCGAGGAAGTCGCAGCCGTCCACTTCTTGTACGAACAAGCCGGGGAACGACTTCACGAGCTTGCTGATCGAGCCGCCCGCGGTGTTGACCTCCACGGGCACCGAGATCGCGTAGCCGTTGTCCTCGACGATGTACACGACGGGCGCCTTGAGGTTGGCCGCGGAGTTGAGCGACTCCCAGAATTCGCCTTCGGAGGTGGTGCCGTCGCCGGTGGTGACGAGGGTGACTTCGTCGCCGCCGAACCCTTCCATGCCGAGCTTGGTGCCCCGCAACGACGCTTCGGCCGAGCCGACGGCCTGCAAGAACTGCGTGCCGGTGGGCGAGGAGGTGGAGACGATGTTGAGCTTGTCGTGGCCCCAATGCGACGGCATCTGGCGGCCGCCGCTGTTGGGATCGGCCGCGGCACCGACGGCGCTGTAGAGCATCTCGGCGGGCGTGAGGCCCAGCTTGAGGCACAGCGCGCGGTCACGGTAGTACAGGTAGTACCAGTCGTGACCGGCGCGCAGCACATGACCGGCGGCGGTGAGGATGGCTTCGTGGCCCGCGCCGGAGATCTGGAAGAAGATCTTGTTCTGGCGCTTGAGCTGGATCTCCTTGTCGTCGACTTTGCGCGACAGGAGCATGTTGCGATATGCGGCGAGGAGTTCCTCGCGCGAGAGGCCGTGGGCGGTGGTGCGTTCCGCCTTGGTCGAAGTCGCCATCGTCAATCTCATTTGAGGGGCAGGCCCGAGGGCCGCCGATCGGAGCCGCCCATGGGGCGCTCGGCCAACGGGTGGAAACTACCCCCAACGCCGCCCCGAGGGTATCGTCACCGCCGTGAGCACGCGCGAGCCCCCCGTCATGACCCCCAGTGAGACCGACACGGCCGAGGGGCGGTGGCGGATGTTGGCGCTGCTGTCGGTGGCGCAGTTGCTGGGGATGTCGCTGTGGTTCGCGGGCAACGCGGTGGCGCCGGCGCTGGCGGCGCGCTGGGGCCTGGGCGGCAGTGAGGTGGCGGGGCTGACGACGGCGGTGCAGCTGGGATTTGTGGTGGGCACGGCGCTGATGGCGGTGCTGAACCTCGCGGATGTGATCCCGGCGCGGCTGTTGTTCGCCGTGTGCGCGGTGAGCGGCGCGGCGGCCAATGCGGGGCTGCTCCTAGCGGATGGCTATGCGGGCGCGCTGATGTCGCGGGTGCTGGCGGGGGCGTGTTTGGCGGGCGTGTATCCGCCGGCGATGAAGATGGCGGCCACGTGGTTCCGGGCGCGGCGCGGGCTGGCGGTGGGGACGGTGGTGGGGGCGCTGACGGTGGGGAAAGCGCTGCCGTACTTGTTGGTGGCGGTCCCATCGCTGACCGATGGGGCGATCGTGCTGAGTGCGTCGGGCGCGGCGCTATTGGCAGCGCTGTTGGTGTGGCTGGGGTATCGCGACGGGCCGTATGTGTTCCCGGCGCCGCGCTTCTCGTGGGGGCTGATCGGCGAGGTGTGGCGTGCGCCGCGCTATCGGTTGGCGCTGGGCGGGTACTTGGGGCACATGGCTGAGTTGTATTCGTACTGGACGTGGATCCCGGCATTTATCGCGGCGTCCGCCGCGTTCCGCGGCGAGGAGGTAGGGCCGGGGCTGACAGTGCTCGGCTTTGCGACGGTGGCGATCGGTGGTGTGGGGTGTGTGTGGGGCGGCGTGGTGGCGGATCGGATCGGCCGCGCGCGGCTGACGATGATCGCGATGGGGATCAGTGGGACGTGCGCGGTGTTGGTGGGCCTGAGCTTCGGCGCGACGTGGTGGGTGGTGGCGCCGTTGGCGTTGGTGTGGGGGTTCTTCGTGATCGCCGACAGTGCGCAGTTCAGTGTGCTCGTGACCGAGAGTGTGCCGGCGCACGCGGTGGGGACGGCGTTGGCGCTGCAGGTATCGTTGGGCTTTTTACTGACGACGGTGACCATCCAGTTGGTGCCGCCGGTGGTGGCCCGAGCCGGATGGGGAGGGGCGTTCGGGGTGTTGGCGGTGGGGCCGATACTTGGTATCGTGGCGATGTGGCGCTTGATGCGCCGACCATCTTGAGCTAGGGAGAGAGGCGATGACGAATTGCACATTCTGCCAGTTGATCCGTGGCGCGGCGGAGGTGTCGATCTGCTATGAGGATGCGATGGCGATCGCCTTCATGGACATCCAGCCGGTGAATGCGGGGCACGTCTTGGTGGTGCCGCGCGATCACTTCGAGACGCTGCAGGATGTGCCGCGCGTGGTGGGGGCGCACCTGTTCCAGGTGGTGACGCAGCTGATCGAGCCCGTGCAGAGGGTGAGTGGCGCGTCGGACATGAACATCATGGTCAACAGCGGCGCCGCGGCGGGGCAAGACGTGAACCACTTCCACATCCATTTGATCCCGCGTAAGGCGGGCGATGGATTCGATGTGGCCTTGCCGTTCCCGGGGTCTGCGATGCCCAATCGACACATGCTGGACGCGCTCGCGGCGAGCATTTCGTCAGGTCTCAGGAATCCGGTGAAGGCGTCACGGTTGTGAGTCGGGGCAACGCCTGGGGGGAGGGGGGGGCTTGCGCCGGTCGTGTGACCAAGCAAGTCTTCACATCGTCGTAATGGCGCAGGCTGGTTCTTACTCCTCGAGGCGGATGCACGCACCCGACGGACGACGACAGCACGAGCGACGTTCCGCGCGACAGGATCGCGAGGGCGGCGCCACCAGTTTGAGCCAACTTCACGTCACCCCACCAAGCCGTCCGGGCGCTTGGTGGGGTGTCGTTTTTTCCCCCTTCGGCGAGGCGTCACGGGTCTCCGTCGCACGTTCCGCGTCCTCTCACCGCGGAAGTCGCGCGGTGACACCACGCAACGTCTTCGTCGCCGCGAGCACACGCGGCACCAGAAGAAAGCCGTCAAACGCGCGACACTAAGGGACTGCGGTCGGCGCTGTGTGTACTGCGCCGTGCCACTCGAGCCGGAGACGGCGACGCTGGACCACGTGCACCCGCTGTCGCGCGGCGGCACCAGTGATCCCGGCAACCTCGTGGCGGCGTGCCGCTGCTGCAATCAGTTGAAGGGCGACCTGTTGCCGCTGGAGTTCTTCATCCGCTACCCCTGGGCCGGCGCCAACTTCATGCGGTACGCGAGAGCGGTGCACCGCGCCCTGAAGCGCGGCGCCCGCCGCGTGGTATCGCTAGCCGCCGCCGCGTGATGCTCCCGTGCTTCTCGTGCCCTCTCGTGCT
>JBEIVF010000173.1:0-4384 GCA_040374005.1 Gemmatimonadaceae bacterium
CGGTTCAACGCGAAGGGCACACCGGCCTGATTCGCACGGAGCTCGAGCATGCTCGAGGAGCCGAGCTCGTAGTTCACAGCGGCGTTGATCTGCCGCACATCGGCCCCGCTGTACTGGCGGAATCCCGTCAAGGTCGTGCGTGACACCGAGAGCGAGCCGATCGCATTCCCCGTCCGTCCCACCGTGCGCAACTGCCACTTGTTGAGATCGTACGAGCCCCCGGTGTAACGGACCTCTTGCCGCAGCACATCCGGCGCGCGCATGTCGGTCTCGAACGAGATCACACCGCCCGACCCGTTGCCGTACAGCGACGACGCGGCGCCGCGCAGCACCTCGATGCGGCCGATCGTCCCGAGCTCCACGTTCGTCAGTTGGCTCTGCCCGTCGGGCAACGACTGCGGCACGCCGTCGAGCAACACCTTCACCCCACGCGTGCCGAAGTTGGCGCGGCTCCCCGCTCCACGGATCGACAACCGCTGGTCGAGCGCGAAGATGTAGCGATTGCTCACCACCACACCCGGGACGTTGTTCAACGCCTCATCCACACCCACCGTCGACTGTCCACGCCGGACATCGTCGGCGGTCTGCACCCCGACGGCCCACGGCAACCGACGCGCTTGCTCATCACCACGCGTCACGGTCACTTGCATCGCCTTCAAGCGCGCGATGGAATCCACCCGCGCCGAATCCACCCGCGACTGCTGAGCGGCGAGGGGACCGGCCGAGACGACGGCGAGCAACAGACTACCGGTAAAGACTTGCTGGATCATCACATCAAGAGTTCGAGGAAAGCGCGCGCTCACACGCGCGACACGTGCCGCACGACATGGCGCCAGGCCTGCTGCGCCGAGATCGCGTCACTGAAGCGAGCCCCCACGTCGGCGCTCAGTCCTTGACCCAACCAACTCGCCAGATCCGGCCCGAACCCACTCAGATCGATCTGTCCCTGTAATTGCTGCATCAACACCCGCGGCGCCTCGGTCCCGTCGAACGGCAGGCGCGCCGTGAGCGCGAAATACACGATGGCCGCCACCGCGAAGAGGTCCGTCGCCGGCCCCTGCGGTTCCCCTAACAGTTGCTCCGGCGCCGCGAATGCAGGCGTCCCTGAGGCGCCCGCGTGCTGCTCACCGAAGGCATTGGCGATGCCGAAGTCCGCGATCCGCCAGTTCCGATAGCGATCGATGAGGATGTTCTCTGGCTTGAGGTCGCGATGGATGATCCCGCTGGCGTGTGCGATCGCCAGCGCATCGAGGATGTGATCCACCTCGTCGGCAAGTTCGCCGAGCAACCGCGCCCCGTTGCGGGCGATCAACTCCGCCAGCGAGCCCCCTTCCTGCAGCTCCATCGTGTACCACACCACATCGCCGCGCCGATCCAGATCGTACACCGGCACGATCGCCGGATGCTTGAGGTTCGCCGCCAGCCGCGCCTCACGGGTGAACCGCGCGATCGCTTCTTCGCTCGCCGACGCGCGCGGATGCAACATCTTCAACGCCACCTCGCGTTCCAATGACAGATCGCGCACCCGCCACACGGAGCCGAACGTCCCCGACCCGAGTTTGGCCAACACCTCGTAGTCGATCCCCGTCGCCCAGCGCAACCGCTGCTCGTCGGACTCCGCATCGGTGTCGGCCATCTGCTCGGTCATGCTCACCGACACCGGCGTCGCCCCCGGCATCAGGCGCTCCATGGTGCGGAGCAACTCCGACACCGCCTCGAAGCGAGCGGCGGGGGCCTCCGACAACATCTGGTCCACCAACTGCGAGATCGAGCTCGGGCAATCCGGCCGTACCAAGGACATGGGCGGCGCACTGCTCCGCGGCGGGAGTTCGCCGGCGAGCATCGCGAAGCACAGCGCCCCGAGCTGCCATTGATCGCTCTGCTCGGTGGGGAGCCATGCGTCCCCCCACTCGATCGGTCCGGGCATCCACACCGAACTCGGCCGGAGGCCGTCGGGGATCTCCGCCGGGTCCACCGCCCATTGCCACCCGAGGAGCCACAGCCGCCCCGTCGGGGTGATGTACAGGTTGTCGGGCGCGATGGCGCCGTGCCGCGACCCGATGTCGTGGAGGTACGCCAAGGCCGACCCCACCGAGCGGAGCACACGGATCATCTCAGGCACGCTCGCGGGTCCCGTGCGGCGGAGGCGATCGCCCATCGTCTCGCCGGTGATCCAGCGCCGCAGATACCCGGGGCCGCGAATGCTCCCCTTGAATCCCGTCCAGTAGTGGTACGTGGTCGGGAACATCGGGTGATTGAGATGCGCGAGGTTCTTCGCCTCCGCGTACAGCCAGTTCGCGTGCGACGCCTCGGAGGCACTCAACAACGCGAGCGAGCGGCCGAGCACATCGATCACTTCCTGCGCATGACGCGAACCGGTCACGACGCCGTGCTCACCCCAGCGCCACCCGGGCGGCAGCTGCCATCCTTGGAGATGTGGCGGGACGCCAAGCAACACGCGGTGGGGGCCGCGTACTGAGGACGTACCTTGGGATCCGGAGCCGGTGAATGTGCTCATGCTCGAGGAAAACTAGCGGGTCCGCACCGTGGCACTCAGGGGGGGAGATTCCCGCGGCGCAGCGTGATCGCGACCACCGTGCCCTGCCCCAGCTGGGATGTCAGTCGGATGCTCCCGCCCCACTCTTCGACGAGCCGCCGCGAGATCGCCAACCCCAGCCCACTGCCCGAGGTCTGCGTGGAGAAATGCGGCTCGAAGACGCGAGGCAAGATGTCCGACGGCACACCGCTGCCATCGTCATGCACCGCCACCGTCACCGTGTCGCTAGCCGACGTGATCACGAGTTCGATGTGCCGCGCCCCGGCCATGCGTGAATTCTCGCCCAAGTTGATCAGGACCTCCCGCAGCTCCGGTGGCCGGGCCAAGGCCCACTGCGGGCCATGCGCTCCGTGGAGCGTCCACGTGCGCTCCTCGCGGCCGAGTCGTTCGAGGGCCAGCACGTCGCGGCACACCACGGCCACATCGATCACCGGTACCGGGGCCTGCGCCTCGGGCGGGGTGCCGAACTGCGAGAAGGAGCGCGCGGTCTCATCGAGATGCTCGATCTCTCGCAACACCCGTTCGGCATTCTCCTCGAGGATGGCGCCGAAATCCGGGCGGCCGTCTCGCCAGGCGCGCAGCAGGTGCTGCACGCCGAGCCGCATGGGCGTGAGCGGGTTCTTGATCTCGTGCGCGATCTGCCGCGCCATCTCGCCCCACGCGAAGACCCGCTGGGCCCGCGCCACCTGCGCCTCACTCGCCGCAAGGTCACGCGCCATCGCGTCGAAGGCCTCGAAGACGGGCGCGAACTCGACGGTCGCGTCGGCCAAGGTGATATCCGACCGACGCCCGCCGGCGACCGCGAGTGCGGCATCACGCAGCGTGCCGATCGGGCGGGCGAGCCGCCGCGCCGCGTAGCCGCTCAAGGCCAGAGCGGCCAACGCCCCGAGGATCGTCGAGAGCAGGACGAGCACCCCGAGGTCGCGGCGGCGCTGATCGAGCGTGTCATCGCCCACGCGAGCGGGGACCGCGACCACCAGTCCATTGCCCAGCGGTCGGAACCCGAACAGCACGTCCCGCTGGCCAGCCGAGAGCAGGCGCGTCGCGACGAGATCCTCACCCTCCCCCAGCGCGCGCTGCACGTCGGCGTCGAGCCAGCGGCCGATCGGCGCCACCACCACCTGCAAGGGGTCCGACGCGGCGATCAACCGGCCGTCGCGATAGATGAACTGCGGGAGATCCGTGGGGATCCCGATGACGACGGGCCCCGACGGCCCCATCGCGAGGGTCGCCCGACGCAGCACTTCACGCGCTAACAGTTCGCGCGAGGCCCGGTCATCCGTCTGTAATCGCCGCGAGGTCCAGAAGGCGAACACCCCGGCCGGCACCACGAAGAACGCGAACAGGGCCACCGTCAGCTGGAGTCGGTAGCTCCGCCGCCACCGGCCGCGACGCGCGCGAGCCCACCGCAGCAACGCGCCGTCGGACGAGACATCGAAGCCCCACAGCAGGGCCACCAGCGCGAGATCGAACAGCACGACGAGCGCGCCGCGCGGCAGGAGCGTATCGAACGTCTCGAGCCCAACGCGGGCATGGACGCCGACCACGCCATCCGTCCCCGTCGGGACCGTCCAATCCGCGTGGAGATGATCGCCCCGGCGCACCCACGGCGTGCGCGGGACCTCACCGCCACCGTTCGTCGTCCGCAACGACAGGTCGTACGCCGTCGACCGCGGCACATCTGGGAACCCCAAGACCGGCGGCCGCTGCTGTTCGCGGTGGAGTTGCGTGCGCGCGCTCACGACGACCGTGGTCACCGACCCGCCCGCATGGGGGACCGCGAGGGCCAGCGCCGCGATCGGCTGCGCCGCGAGGACGCGCAGCACC
>JBEIVF010000075.1:0-8768 GCA_040374005.1 Gemmatimonadaceae bacterium
ACATAGCCGTTGGGATGTCGCACGTCGATCACATTGCCGTAGCTGGCATTGTAATTGGCCTTGACCACCGTGCCGTCGCCCACGGAGCGCACCGGCGTGCCACTGCTCGCGGCGTAATCGGTGCCCTTATGCAGTCGCATGCGCCCGAGGACCGGGTGCCGCCGGTTGCCGAAGGTGGAGGAGATCCGGCGGAACTGCAGTGGCGCGCGCAGGAAGGCCGTCGCTAAGGAGCGACCCGACGGATCGTAGTACTTGAGGCGGCCTTCGTCGTCGGGGAACATGATGGCCTCGAGCGGCTTGCCACCCACGAAGAGCGTGGCGCCGAGCACGCGCCCGACCTTCATCGTGTTCTCCGGGCCGCGCGAGCGCTCGACGAGTGCGTAGACGGAATCGCCCGGTTGGAGGTCGCGCGACATGTCCACGCGATGCTCGAAGACGTCGGCGAGATTCCACGACAGTTCGGTGTTGGCGCCGCCCGGGAAGAGCGTGCCGGCCGCGGCGGACATCGCCTCGTAAAGCGAACTGTTGACGGCGCCCTGCACCACCACGGTGTCGGTGGTCCACGGCAGCTTCTCTTCGCTGGCGAGCCATCGGCCCGTGGAATCGCGCTTCACGCGGAGGTAATGGTCGATCGCGAGCTTGAGCACGATCTCGTCGGCGGGCTCCCCCGGATCCTCCGCGACGAACTCCACCGCGAGGCCGGCCTTCAGGCGACGGGGATCGAGCATCGGCGCCACCGCGAGGATCTCCTGCGTTTCGACGGGATCGATGCCGCCGCGCTCGAAGAGCAACCCGAGCGTCTCCCCGCGGCCTAACGTGTCCGGCTTGGTCCAGGACGCACGGGCCCGCGCGCTGTCATCGAACAGCTCCGCGGGCCGTCGGGCGGCAGGGGTATCACGAGTGACCGCGTACCACGCGATGACGCCCGCCACACCGAAGGAGGCGAGCCGTCCGAGGCGCACCGTCAATCCATCTGCCTCCGGATGAACGTCGGGATCTCCATGTCGCTGAGATCCGACGCCGAACGCGCGGGGCGCGCCGGACGATCAGACGAGGGGGCGCTCGGCATGGCCGGGCGCGCGGGGCGCGGCGGCAAGGCATCGGCGCGCGCTTGACGCTGCGCGGGCAATGGAAGCGGGATGACCGGCGCACCGCGTTGCATCGGGGCGGCCGGCGCGGTGACGGTGTCGCGCAGGTCGAAGCCCGTCGCGATGACCGTGACGCGGATCTCACCCTGCATCGCGGGCTCAGGCACCGCGCCGAAGATGATCTCGCACTCTTCGCCCACGGCGTCCTTGATGATCTCGGAGATCTGCGTGACCTCACCGATCCCCATGTCCGCGCCGCCGGTGATGTTGAGCAGCACGCCGCGCGCGCCCGCGATCGACACATTGTCGAGCAGCGGCGACGAGATGGCTTGCTGCGCGGCATCGAGCCCGCGGTTCTCACCACGACCGATGCCCGTGCCCATGATCGCCGAGCCACCGTCCTTCATGACGGTGCGCACGTCGGCGAAGTCGACGTTGATGAGGCCGGTGACGGAGATGACGGACGAGATGCCCTGCGTCGCGTGCAGCAACACTTCGTCGGCCTTCTTGAGCGCGTCTTGGAACGGGATGCCCTTGCCGACGACCGCGATAAGCCGCTCGTTCGGCACGACGATCATCGTGTCCACGTACTTCCGCATCTCGGCGATGCCCGACTCGGCCTGCCGCATGCGCTTGCGCCCTTCGAACAAGAACGGCTTGGTGACGATGCCGACGGTGAGCGCGCCCACTTCGCGCGCGAGCTCCGCGACGATCGGCGCCGCACCCGTGCCCGTGCCACCGCCCATGCCGCACGTGACGAACACGAGGTCCGCGCCCTGCAACGCCTTGAGGACCTCGTCGCGATTCTCTTCGATGGCCTGACGCCCGATCTCGGGGCGGGCGCCCGCACCGAGTCCGCGCGTGAGCTTCTTGCCGATCTGGATCTTGACGTCCGACTTGGAGCTCAGGAGCGCCTGCGCGTCGGTGTTGACCGAGATGAACTCAACGCCGTTGAGTTGCTCTTCGATCATTCGGTTGACGGCATTCCCACCGCCACCACCGATGCCCACCACCTTCATGCGGGCGTTCTGTGTCGCGGTCTCCTCGAACTCGAAGATCATATGCTGGGCGTCGCTAGAAGGGGCTGAGGCGTGTGCGGAAAATGTAACGGCGGGGCCGCCCACACACTACAGGGAATTGACGAGTCACCCTCCAGAAAGGAACGCGCCGACCGGGTGGATTTATCCACCCCGCCGGCGCGCCAATATCACATTTGTGAGGCCCCTCGTGCTTCTCGTGCCCTCTCGTGCTGATCGTGCTACTCTCTAGAAGAAGTCCTGCAACCACGTCTTCAGCCTGGCGCCGAGTTCGTCCACCTTCGGCACACTGAGCGACGACCGCCCCTTCGATTCAGTCCCTCCGAACCGCTTCCCGCCCGAGCCCGCGTGCCCCAGGGCCAGGCGGCCCCCAGCGTACTGGGCCAGGCCCACCACCGTGGAGAACCGCGCCGCCTCGACCGAGTCGGTCAGGCCGCTCATGTTCTCGGACGGATACCCCACCCGGGCACCGATCCCGAACACATCCACCGCCAGCTCGGCCGTCCCCGGCATGGCCGCCGCGCCGCCGGTCAGCACCACGCCGGCACTCAGGCGGCCCTTGAAGCCGGCCTGCTCGATGTCGCGCAACACCAGCTCGAAGATCTCCTCCGTCCGCGGGTGGATGATGTGCGCCAGCAGCTCCCGCGGGACCTGCCGATCGCCCTGCGCCACCGTGCTCGGCAACTGAATGGTCTCACCTTCGGGGACGAGCCGCTCGTACGCGCAGCCGTAGCGCTCCTTGAGCCGCTCGGCCTCGGTCTGCGTGACGCCGAGTCCGTGGACGATGTCGGACGACACATTGGACCCGCCGAAGGGGATGGTGCCGAGGTGGCGGATCTTCCCTTCGTGGAACACGGCGATGTCGGTGGTGCCCGCGCCCATCTCGATGAGCAGCACGCCGAGTTCCTTCTCGTCTTCGGTGAGCACGCACAGCGCGGAGGCCAGCGGCTCGAGCACCAGCTCGCGCACTGTGTAGCCCGCGCGTTCGACGGCGCGGCGCAGGTTCATCGCCGGCGAGGCGCCGATGGTCACGAGGTACATCTCGGTCTCGAGGCGCGTCCCGATCATGCCCATGGGATCGCGGATGCCGATGTTGCGGTCGACCGTGTACTCCTGCGGGATGGCGTGGATCAGCTCGCGGTCCTGCGGGATCGCTTGCGCGCGCGCGACTTGGTTGGCGCGCTCCACGTCGGCCTTGGTGATCTCGGAGCCGGTGACCGACGCGATGCCCTTGGAGGTCATGGCCTCGACGTGCTCACCGGCGATGCCGGCGTACACCTCGAGCACCTTCGCGCCCGCCATCCGTTCGGCATCGGCGAGGGCCTTCTGGATGGAGCGCATCGTCTCTTCGATGTCGGCGACCACACCCTTCCGGAGGCCGGTCGTGCGCGCTTGGCCGACGCCGAGGATCTTGATGGACGGGTGCTTCGGGAAATCCCCCACGACCTCCGCGATGATCGCGGTGGTCTTGGCAGAGCCGATGTCGAGTCCAGCTACGAGGCGATCTTCTCTCATTCGATTCGGGCGACTATCTGGTCGCGGTACCGCAAGTCGAGTTCACGGGCACGGACGCCGCGCCGCGCGAGGTCCTGCTCCACCGGGAGGATCTCGGCGAATCGCTCCGCCGTCGTGCCGGCCGTGGCGCGCACGAGGAGCCCCGCTAACAAGACGCGCATCCCCCCTCGTTCGTCCCAACGCACCTCGCTGATGCGCGCATAGAGGGGCGGCTCGAACAGGCGTAGGTCGTCGAGCAAGCGCAGGGCAGACGAATCGCGGCGAGCGAGCACCGGCACATCCACCGCCGTGCGACTGGGATCGATGGGCAGCACGCGCGCGTCACCGTCATACGCGACGAGGCCCTCGGGCGACTCCACCAACGCGACCGGCAGGTTCTCGCGCACCTCGAGGATCAGCGTGCCCGGCAACTTGCGGCGCACGCGGACCTCGCTGACCTGGCGATGCTTCGCCACGCGCTCGCCCAGCGGCCCGAGGCGAGCCCAGACCGAGGCGGTAGAGTCGAGCGCGAGGAGCTCGAGCAACGACGACGGCGCGATGTAGCGCGTGCCGACGATCTCCACGCGACGCACGCGGAAGTAGTCCATCTCCATCGCGAGCGCGCGCACCCAGAAGGGCGACGCAAGCACGAGGAGGAACACCACCAGACGCAGGATGCGCTTCCACCGCGGGCGGCGAGGCGCGTCCGTCGCGAGTTCGGTCATACCGGCGGACGCAGGATCGCGAGAAGCTCAGGGCCGGTGCGCGTGATGTCGCCCGCCCCCACGGTGATGACGACGTCACCACTGCGCACGTCGGCGGCCAACGCCCCGGCGAGCGCCGCGCGCGGTCCCTGCCACGCGAGCGTGCCCCCACCCTGCCGGAGCGGCCCGGCGATCAGCTCGCTCGTGACGCCCGCGATGGGCTGCTCGCGCGCGGGGTAGATGTCGGCCAAGAACACGGCATCCGCGGCCGCGAGCGCGGCGCCGAACTCGTCCGCGAAGTCACGGGTGCGTGAGTACAAATGCGGCTGGAACGCGATGATGATCCGGCGCCCGACGAAGGTCTGGCGCGCCGCCGCGATCGTCGCGCGGATCTCGGTGGGGTGATGCGCGTAGTCGTCCACGACGGCCACCCCACCACTCTCACCGATGCGTTGGAAGCGGCGCTCCACGCCACCGAACGCCGCGAGCCCTGGCGCCATCGCCTCGATGGTCCTGCCCCAGAGCAACCCCACCGCGATCGCGGCCAGGGCGTTCCGCACGTTGTGCTCCCCAGGCACCTGCAACGCGACCGTGCCGCGCAGCGTGCCGTCGTACCACACGTCGAAGGTGGTGCCGGTGCCATTGGTGCGGAGCGCACGCGCGACCAAGCGCGCATTGGGCGAGTGGATGCCGTAGCGCACGACCTCCGCGGTGGGCGGCGACGGCAAGGCATCGGCCCCCGCATCATCAGCGCAGAGCACGAGATAGCGGGCGCCGCGGATGTACTGCTCGAACGCCCCGCGCAGATCGTCGAGATCGCGATAGATGTCGAGGTGATCGGCCTCGAGGTTGGTCACCACCGCCACGAACGGATCGAGCGCGAGGAACGAGCGATCGTACTCATCGGCCTCGACCACGAACACCTCGCTCGCACCGCGGCGCAGATTGCCGTTCCACGAACCGACGCGGCCCCCTACCACGCCGGTGGGATCATCCCCGGCGGCCGCGAGTGCCTCGGTGGTCATCACCGTCGTCGTGGACTTGCCGTGCGTGCCAGCGATGCCGACGAGCTGCCCACCGGCGGTGGCTTCGGCCAACGCTTCGGCGCGGCGGATGACGGGGATGCCCGCGGCACGCGCGGCCACCAGCTCGGGATGCGCCTTGGGGATCGCGCTCGACACCACCAGCGCGCGCGCGCCCACCACATGCGCCGCATCGTGGCCGGTGGTCACGGGGATCCCGAGCTCGATGATGTCCGCCGCGCCGCTCAGTTGCTGATCGCACCCGGTGACGACCGTGCCGCGGCGGTGGAGCAGTTCGGCCAGCGCGCTCATCCCCGCGCCGGCGATACCGACGAAGTGGACGGGGCGAGGATCAGCGGGATCGATGAGCGGCATGACGAGAATCTAGCGGGGGCGTGGGAGGAGCGCGTCGATGTGCGCGGCGATCGTGGTGGCGGCGTGCGGGTGCGCGCGCGCCCGGGCGCCTGCAGCGAGCTGCGCCAGCGCCGTTCGGTCCGCGAGGCGTCCGCCGATCTCACGCATCAAGGCGTCGGGCGACAAGGCGGACTGCGGCAGATGGACCGCGGCACCCGCCCGTTCGAGCGCGACCGCGTTCTTGGTCTGGTGATCATCCGCCGCCGACGGCAGCGGCACGATCACCATCGGGATACCCCACGCGCACAGCTCGGCGGTGCCCATCATGCCGCCGCGGACCAAGGCGACATCGGTGGCCGCGAACGCGTCGCTGATCGGCGACAGATACGGCACCACCCGCACGCGGGCGCTCTCGTAGCGCGAGAATGCGTCGAAGGTGGTGCGGCCCGTGGCCCAGATCACGTGGAGTGCGGGCGGCAGTCCGTGGCCGATCCACGCCGCCATGGCCTCGTTCATCACTCGCGAGCCCTGGCTCCCGCCGAATAGCAGCAACACCGTGGCATCGGGGGGGAATCCCCACTGCGCGCGCGCGGCCGCACGGTCCGGAAGCGGATCGGGGGGCGGCTCGATCGGATTGCCCGTCACGCGGTAGCGGCCAGCGCGCGGGGGCAAGAACGGCTCGGCTTCGGCGAAGCCGAGGTAGCACTGCGTGGACCAGCGCGCGAAGAGTCGCGCCGCTTTGCCCGGCATCGAGTCGCCGATGTGCTGCACGATGGGCACGTCGTGGCGCGACCCCCACAGCAACGCGGCCCCGCTCGCGTACCCGCCCGTGCCCACGATGAGCGCCGGTCGCTCCGCGGCGGTCAGCTGCTGCATGCCGCGCCACGCCGACACCAGTCCGGCGAGGGTGCGCGTGTTCTTCCACACCTGCGGCCGATACAGCGGGTGCAGATCGAGCAACGTGTACGGGAACTCCGTCTGCGGCAGGATCTCGCGTTCGATGCCGCGCCTGGCCCCGACGAAATGAGGGCGCACATCAGGACGCACGCGCACCAACGCGCGGGCGATCGCGAGGCCCGGGTACAGGTGCCCCCCGGTCCCGCCGCCCGCGAAGAGGATCCTCACCGGACGGACACCGCCAGCGGATCGGTGGCGTGCGCGCCGACCACGCGCTCACGTTGACTGCCGATGGCACACAGGATCCCGGTGCACACCAGCGACAACAGCAGATTGGAGCGTCCGTACGAGATGAACGGCAACGTGAGACCCGTCGTCGGCAACAAGCCGATCACCACGCCCAGGTGGATGTAGGCCGTCACCAACAGGTTGACCGTGAGCCCGATCGCTAAGAGCCGCTGGAACGGCGTCGCCGCCGTCTTCGCGATGCGGAACCCGAGCACACCATAGAGGGCGTAGAGCGCCGTCACGCCGAGCATGCCGAGCAGCCCCCACTCCTCCGCGATGATAGAGCCGATGAAATCGGTGTACGAGAACAGCACGTAGCCCATCTGCTGCCGGCCTTCACCGAATCCCACGCCGAGCAGTCCGCCGGACCCCGCTGCGACCAACGACTGCGTGAGCTGGTACATCTTGTCGGCCGACTCGGCCGCCATCGGGTTGAGGAACGCGACCACGCGCGCCTTCGCATAGCCCGTGAGATCGAGCGTCGCCCACAACACGGGGATCGACAGCGCCCCCAAGAACACGAAGTGACCGATCCGCGCCCCGGCGGAATACAACACCGCCGCCATCAACAGTAAGAAGTGCGCGGCCACCGAGTAGTCCGGCTGCATCGCGGCGGTGCCACACAGCACGCCGATCACGAGCAAGAACGGGAACAACCCTTTGGACATCCGGCGCAATCCCTCTTCCCCCTTCTTTACCGCGAGCATCGCCGTCCACGCCACCACCGACAGCTTGGCGAACTCAGACGGCTGGATGCCCGACCCGAACAAGAATCGCTTGGAGCCGTACGTGGCACTCATGCCGGGCAGGATCGTCGCGATCATCGTCGCGATCGCCAGCACGATCAGCGGCCACGCCCACTGCTTCCACCGCTCGGCGTCGATCTTCGCGCACACCATGAACAGGAACGCGCCCGCGCCCACGCCCGCCACCTGGCGGAGCAAGAAGTACGCACTCGGGCGGCCCGCCCGCATGGCCTCATAGGCACTCGCGCTGTAGAGCACGGCCAAGCCGAAGGCGAGCAGCGCCGCCGTCACGATGACGAGGGCGCGGGCGTCCACACCCATCCGCCAACGGACGCGCTCATTGGCGACGGCGGCGACGCTCATCGCGGCGCCGCGAGCCGCCGGAATTCGGCGCCGCGGACCTCATAGTTATCGAACATGTCGTAGCTGGAGCACGCCGGAGAGAGCAGGACCGCATCGCCCGGCACGGCCAACGCCCGCGCCCGCGCGATCACTGATTCGAAGGACGATCCGCACCGCTCCACGGGCACAACCCCCGCCAAGTCCTGCTCCACGATCGCCGCCGCCTCGCCGAACGCGAGCACCACCTTCACCTGTGGCCGGATGACATCCGCGAGCGACGAATACGGCGTGCCCTTGTGCCGACCGCCCAGGAGTAGCACCGTGGGGCGGGTCATGCCGTCGATGGCCACGCGCGTCGAGTCCACGTTGGTGGCCTTCGAGTCGTTGATCCACTGCACGCCGGCATACTCCCCCACCGGCTCCAGCCGGTGTGCGAGCGCCCGGAACGACCGCAACCCCGCGGCCAGCTTGGCCAGCGCATCAGGGTGCCGGTGCCGCGCATCGGCCTGCATCACCGCCAGCGTGGCGGCCAACGCATTGGCGATGTTGTGCATGCCCAGCAACGGGAACTCGGCCCGCGTGAGGATCGTCTCGTGCATCACGATGAGCTCGCCGACATCCGCGTCGTACCACGCATCAGCATCCCGCGACTCGGTGCTGAACGTCGTGTGCGTCCCGGGGACCGCAGCGACCATCCGGCAGATGTCCTCGCTGTCCACATTCGTCACCCAGAGCGACGCGGGCGTCGCGTTGGCGAACAGGCGCGCTTTATCGGCGTAATACTCTTCCACCGATG
>JBEIVF010000297.1:0-1929 GCA_040374005.1 Gemmatimonadaceae bacterium
GCGCGCGTTCCCACGTTCCTGGCCGTGGCGGAAGGGCTCGCCTGCGACACGCTGTGCTCGCGTATCGCGCGGGCGGCCAACATGGAAGTGCACGATGTCGCGGTGGGGGAAGGGCAATCGCCCCCATCGGGCGTGACGTACTGCAGGCTCGGCGGAACAAGCCACCTGTTCACCGCCGGCGAGGCGCCCGAACGGATTCCCGAGACACTTGCGGCGTGGGTGCTACGGTTTGCCTGACGGGTGCCGTCCGCACAGCGTGCATGAAGTCAGCGCTTCGTGCGTTGCCTCATCTCCGTGACGATGGCGCGTTGCAAGTCGAACGAGCCGTGGAGGATGAGCGCGGGGAGACCAACGGACCCCAGCGACTGTCCCCTCGTGACCAACGTCACGCGCGTCTGGCGCTTCACGAAGTCGATCTGCACCGAGACCTCGGCGATGTCGTCGTACGGGATGCGTGATTCCTTCGCGTCCTCACGAACCGTCACGGCATCATCGCCGAACTCCCACACGCATCGTTCGAGCGAGAGCCCGCTTCGTTTCTGTCGCCTCCGTCGCATCCATCCGGCGAGAAGGAGCGCGAGCACGGCGATCAAGAGGATCGCGCGGACACGTGTGAACATTCGATCGGACGACCACGGTGTCGCGCCCCACCAGATCACCAGCAGCAGCGCCTGTGCACCGAGCACGAGGTGGAAGAGGCGCCAGATCCGATCTCCGAGCTTCGCTTCCGGAGTCTCGGTCGGCGTGCCGCTCACGACGACTTCGCCCGCAATGCCGCGCGCGCCGCATTCAGGGCATGCAAGCGAATGTGCAAGCCCGCGGCGCTGGTATCCGCAGGCGGGGCAGGGGAGTTCGCCGTGAGTCACCATGTGCGTTCGTACGTGGTGCCCAAAGTCAAGCAAGGATCTGCGACGGCTCGAGTCGCGCGCTCCACGTTCCGTCGACGGTTGGGATCACGACCAACTCCGACTGAACTCGCAGTCGCATCGCTTCGAGTCGCCAGACTCCCTCAAGGCGCGTTCCATCGATCGAGATGCGCCCGGTGTAGTGGATCCGCTGCGAAGGAAGCCCCGGGACGCGCTGCTGTACGCCATCTTCCTCGAGGACCCAGAGCGAGCGGTACTCCTTGGTGAACTCGAAGTCGCCTGACCTGATGCGTCCACGGAGGTCTGCGGGCTCAGGGATGCCGCCCGGTCCGTCGGTGATGGTGCCCGTGATGGTCCCCGTCAATCCTCCCAGCAGGCCACGTCGCAGTTCCATCGTAAACGGCACATCTGCCTGCAGCGGCATCGCCGCGAGCGACGAGTAGGCGTAGGAGCCGGACCAACGCGATGGAATGGGAATGTCGTGCACGTGGAGATCTCCGGGTCCGATCGGGCGGACGCGAGCCTCGCCGCGAGGTCACGCACCGACGCGTGCAAGCAACGCGATCGCGAGCACGCAGAGGATGAAGTAGCTGACGAGCGTGGCGGCGCCCGCGTACTCCCTCGCGATGCGCTGTCCGAAGAAGAGCATCACGATGTTGAGCGCCGCGAGCTGCGCGCCCCAGAGCGCGATCTTCGGGCCGTTCCCCATGGCCAGTTGCACGATGCCGACCGCGCACAGCGCGCCCGCGGCGCACTCGAGCGCCGTGATCACGAGGAGCATCGGCGCCACCTGTCCGCGCAGCGGCGTCTTCGCGAAGTGACCCGTGAGCCAGGCAAGATTGCCCTTGAAGTCGACGAGCTTGTCGATCCCCGACTGGAGGAAGCAGATCGCAAGCATCAGGGAGGTGAGGATCTGCGCGGAGATCCACGGGTCAAGCAGACGGTCGAACATGCATTGCTCCTTGCGGGCAATGTAGCGCGAGCGTGCCGTCGGAAGTTGGTCGGTCTCGGCGCCGCGTCGGCCGCCGATCAGCCCCACGCCGCGAGAAGAAGCGCGAGATCC
>JBEIVF010000198.1:0-3768 GCA_040374005.1 Gemmatimonadaceae bacterium
CGCGGCGCCGCAGGCGCGGGGCGGGCCGGCGCAGGAGCCGGACGCGTGGGCGCTGGGGCGGGCGTGGCCGCTGGTGTGGGGCCCGCGGCAACGGGCACGTCCTGCAGCTGCGGCTCAGCGGTCGTCGGCGTCGCGAGGTTCACATCGCGCGCCTCATCCACCGGCTTGTCGCCGCACGCACCGACTGAAACGAGCGCGACCAACAGGGCGGCACTCGCGAATCGAGCGGTATATTGACGCATCATGACCTCAGGGAAGAAGAGCGGGGTGGAACAGGTGGCCACGCAGAAGGATCCACAGCGACCGCACCGTGGATTGAGAATACTCCTTCGGTTGTTGCCGTACTACACCCCGTACCGCCGGGATGTTCTCGTGGGCCTGGCATGCGTGGTCATCGCCGCCGCGCTGGGCACGATCATCCCGGCCCTCCTCCAGCAGGCCATCGACGGGCTCCGGGCCGGTCGACCGGCCAGCGACCTCTGGCGGATCGCCCTGCTGATGGTCGGCATCGGCCTCGTCACCGGGGTGTTCCGCTACGGCATGCGCGAGCTCCTGAACGGCCTCTCGCGCCGCATCGAGACCGACCTCCGAGACGACCTCTTCGCCAAACTGACATCGCTCGATGCCGCGTGGGCCGATCGCCACCGCACCGGTGAGGTGATGGCGCGTCTCACCAACGATGTGAGCGCGGTCCGCATGGCCACGGGCCCGGCCATCATGTACTTCACCAACACGCTGTTCGGGGGCGTCTTCGCGGCCATCCTGATGCTGCGCATCCACCCCGGGCTCACGGTGATCGCGCTGTTCCCCATGCTCCTCTTGCCCTTCGTGATGGTACGGCTGGGCGGACGCATCCACGATCGCTTCGAAGAGGTGCAGTCCACCTTCGGCGCACTCACGACGATGGTGCAGGAACATCTCGCGGGCATTCGCATCGTGCGCGCGTATCGGCAGGAGCACGCCGAAGCCCAGCGCTTCGGCACCATGAGCCTGGAGTACCAGCGGCTCAACCTCCGGCTGGCGGCGCTCCAAGGCATCATGTCGCCGCTGCTCGCCTTGCTTGCGGGCTTAGGCGCCGTCGCGGTGCTCGGCGTCGGCGGGCGTCTCGCCTTGGCCGGCACGATCACCGTGGGCCAGTTGGTCGCGTTCTCGTTCTACCTCGGCAACCTCACATGGCCGTTGATCGCGCTGGGTTGGGTGATCAGTCTGTTCCAGCGCGGCGCCGCCTCGTTGGCGCGGCTCACCGAGATCCTCGACGCCGAAGCGCTCATCGTGGATCCCGTGACGCCGGTCACCCTGCCGGCGCACGCCGGCGGACGTCGCTTGGAGTTCCGCCACGTCTCGTTCGCGTATCCCACCACCGACGGCACACCCGGCCGCACGGTATTGCACGACATCTCGTTCACCGTGGACGCCGGCACCACGCTCGGCCTCGTGGGGAGCACCGGGAGCGGCAAGAGCACCTTGCTCGAACTCATCCCGCGCCTCCGCGATCCCTCGAGCGGCGAGATCCTGCTCGATGGTGTGCCGCTGCGCGCGTTGTCACTCACCGAGCTCCGCGCCGCGATCGGCTTCGTGCCGCAAGAAGCGTTGCTGTTCTCCGAGACGATCCAGGCGAACCTCGCCTACGGCACCGACGACGACGAGGCCGTGCGCTGGGCCACCCGCATCGCCGATCTCGCACCGACCATCGAGAGATTCCGCGACGGCTACGAGACCAAGCTCGGCGAGCGCGGGGTCAATCTCTCGGGCGGGCAGAAGCAGCGCGCCACCATCGCCCGCGCCCTCGCACGGCGGCCGGGCCTCGTGATCCTCGACGACGCGCTCTCGGCGGTGGACACCCAGACCGAAGCCCGCATCTTGGGGGCGCTACGCGATGCGCTGGCCGATCGCACGGCGATCATCGCCTCGCACCGTGCGAGTGCCTTGCGCGACACATCGTGGATCCTGGTGCTCGATGACGGCCACCTCGTGGAGCAAGGCCGCCACGAAGAGCTGCTCGCCGCGCGTGGTCGCTACTGGGAGTTGGTGCAGCGGCAGGCGTTGGAGGACGACCTCGAGGACGCCGTCGTCCCCGTGTAGTTCAGATCCGTTCCAACAACCAGGTGGGCGTGAAGCCGATCAGCCACGTCGCGAGCACGGTGAACTTGCCCGTCACCATCAACAGCCCGACGAGGATGAGCATCGTGCCCGCGATGCGGTTCACCAACTGCAAGTGCGGACGGATGCGCTGGAACACCGCGAAGAACCGCCCCAGTGCCACCGCCGCCAGCACGAACGGGAGCGCCAACCCGAGCGAGTACGCGAGCAACAGCGGCAGCCCCTTCGAGAAGTCCGCCGCGCTGGCCGTGTAGGTGAGGATCGCGCCGAGCACGGGGCCGAGGCATGGCGTCCAGCCCGCGCCAAAGGCGATGCCGACGAGCAACGTGCCGAGATAGCCGAGGGGTTTGTCGGCGAGATGCACGCGCCGTTCTTGCGAGAGCGCCCCCCACTTGATCACGCCGAGCATGTACAGCCCGAAGAAGATCACCATCACGCCGCCACCGCGCGAGATCCACACGCTGTACGCTCTGAGCACACGCCCCAACACCGTTGCCGTGGCACCGAGCGCCAAGAAGATCAGCGTGAAGCCCGCCACGAACAGCAGCGAGTGCACGAGCGCCGTGCGGCGCGACTTCTCCGCGTCCTCCAGCGAGAGCCCCGTGATGAAGCTCACGTAGCTCGGCACCAGCGGGAACACACAGGGCGAGAGGAAGCTCAGCACGCCCGCACTGAAGGCGAGCAGCAGGCCGACGTCAACGGACGGATTCATGACGGACGTCTCCCGCGCTGGCACTCGGCGCACACCCCGTAGATCACCAAGCGATGCCGCTGCCGCGCGAAGCCATGCGCCTCGGCGTGCAACGTGGTGATGCGATCCAAGCGCTCGTCGCGGAACTCGATCGCGGCGCCACAACTGGTGCACAGTAGATGCTCGTGCTGCGGCACATCGCGCGCGGGTTCGAACCGGCGGAAGCCTTCGCCGAAATCGCGTTCGACGACGAGGCCACTGGCGATGAGGACATCGAGCGTCCGGTAGACCGTCGCGGTGCCGACATTGGACCCGCGGGCGCGCACCGCCGTGGCCACGTCCTCAGCCGACAGATGGTCAGTCGCCGAGAGCACGACATCGGCAATGGCGAGTCGCTGCAGCGTGACCGGCAGGTTCTGATCACGCAGGTAGGTGCGGAACGCGCTCAGCGCGCTGGCGCTGTCCACGTGCCTGCAGCGATGGCCGTGCGAACGGCGTCGGCGTCGAGCCGCTCGGGTTCGGTGGCTTCGTCCCGCCGCTGGGTCACCCCGGCGACGACCATCTCGATGGTCGCCAACGGCGCATCGGCCTGCTCGATGATCTCGACGGTCCACTTACCACGATCGGCGCCCTTGAGCGTGTGGCGGTACGACGCCGTGATCACGATCGGCCGCGGCGGCGGCGGCGGGGCGACGACGTCCCCGTCGATCGGCACGAAATCGTCGTCGAGGTCGCCGTCAGCGACCGCGACCGCGTGGAGCGCAACGTCTTCGAGCTCGTCGTCTTCTGCGAGGTCCTCGTCCGCTTCAAGCTCCAAGTCATCGAACGCCTCCTCGTCCAGCTCGTCGGCCGAGAGCTCCTCCTCCCCCACTCCCTCCTACACCTCCACCACCCCCAACCCGGGCTTCTCTTGCTCCTCGTGCCTCTCGTGCTACTGTCGCAGTTATCGCCATGGGGCCGCCGGCAACACGGCGATC
>JBEIVF010000321.1:0-1525 GCA_040374005.1 Gemmatimonadaceae bacterium
ACTCGCTCAACGACACGATCATCATCTTCGATCGCGTGCGCGAGAATCTGATCAAGCACCGCAAGATGTCGTTGTACGACATCCTGAACCGCTCCGTTAACGAGACGTTGCCGCGCTCGGTGCTCACGCACGCCACCACGTTGGCCGCGATCGCCGGCTTGCTCATCCTCGGCGGCGAGGTGATCCGTCCGTTCGCGTGGGTCATGGGCTTCGGTGTCTTCACCGGCACGTTCAGCTCCATCTACATCGCGCCGGTCGTCCTCGTGTGGATCGAGAAGCGCTATCCGCGTGAGAGCCCCATCAGCGCGGCCGCCAAGCCGGTCACCGCGACTCGGTGACCACCCCGTCGTCGTCCGGTGCTGTGGTCCCCTTCGTGGACAGCCACGTGCACCTGGGCGATCCAGCGTTCACGGACGACCGTGATGCCATCATCGCCCGGGCCCGCGCTAGCGGGTGCCGGGCGATGCTCTGTATCGGGGAGTCCTTGGCCGCGGCGGAGCGGGCGCGTGACATCGCGCGCGCCAACCCGGGCTTCGTGTTCTTCACCGCGGGCGTCCATCCCCACGACGCCGTGACCTTCGATGCCGCGCGTGACATCCCGGCACTCCGGCAGCTCGCCCGCAACGGCGCCGTCGCCCTCGGGGAGTGTGGCCTCGACTACCACTACGATCACAGCCCACGCGAGATCCAGCGCGCCGCCTTCGCGGCCCAGATGGCACTCGGCGCCGAGCTGGGGCTGCCGCTCGTCGTTCATACCCGCGAAGCGGAGGACGACACCATCGCCGCCCTCCGCGACGCTGGTGTGATGGGCGTACGCGGCGTGCTGCATTGCTTCACGGGCAGCCCCGCGCTGGCCGAGGCCGCCATCGCCGTGGGCTGGTATGTGTCGTTCAGTGGCGTGATCACCTTCAAGAAATGGGCGGACGACGATCTCATCCGCTCCATTCCCTCCGGTCGTTGGCTCGTCGAGACCGACGCGCCCTACCTCGCGCCGGTCCCATACCGCGGCAAACGCAACGAGCCCGCGCATGCCGCGCTCACCTTGGCCAAGGTCGCGGCCGCGCGCGGGATCACGCTCGCCGAGGCCTCCGCCGAGTCGATCGCTGCGACCGTCGCCTGCTTCGGTCTTTCACTCCCCGCGGAGTCCTTCTAGGTTCCGCTTAGGTTGTCGATCCGCTCACCCTTCGGAGAACGTCCCGTGGATCTTGTCACTGTCCAAACTCCCAATGCCCCCGCGGCCATCGGTCCCTACTCCCAGGGGATCATCGCTGGTGGCTTCCTGTACACGGCCGGGCAGATCCCGCTCGATCCCAAGACCATGGAGCTCGTCGGCGGCGACATCATCGCGCAGACTGAGCGCGTGATGCTCAACCTCACGGCCATCCTGCAAGCGGCGGGCACCGAGTGGTGGCACGTCGTGAAGACGACGGTGTACCTGCAAGACATGGCCGACTTTCCGCGCATGAACGAGGTCTACGCCAAGCATCTCGGCGAAGCGCGCCCGGCCCGCTCGACGGTGCAGGTC
>JBEIVF010000156.1:0-4818 GCA_040374005.1 Gemmatimonadaceae bacterium
CCTCGGGTGGTCCAAAGGCGTGTTCTATGGTGCGCTCGCCGCGCTCTCGTCGACGGCCATCATCCTCAAGCTGCTCAATGAGCGGAATGAGCTCGATTCGCCGAGTGGCCGGGTGGTCGTGGCGATCCTGATCTTCCAAGATCTGTGCGTCGTCCCCTTGATGCTCCTCGTGCCCATCCTCGGCGGGGCCGCTGGGACGTGGCAGGAGTCGTTGCGCCTGCTGGGCATCTCGCTGGGGACGGTGCTCGCGCTCGTCTTCGTCGGTCGCATCGCCGTGCGCTGGCTCTTGTCGTACATCGCGGAGCTACGCAATCGGGAGCTATTCACGCTGTGCATCGTGGCCATCGGGTTGGGCGCGGCGTGGATCACAGCGCAGGTCGGGCTCTCGCTGGCCTTGGGCTCCTTCCTCGCGGGGTTGGTGATCTCGGAGTCCGAGTACGGACTCCAAGCGCTCTCCGACATCCTCCCGTTCCGCGACGCGTTCAGCGGCATCTTCTTCATCTCGGTGGGGATGCTGCTCGATCTCTCGATCCTCGCCGACTCGGCGCTCATCATCGTGGCGATCGCCGTGGGAGTCATGGGGCTCAAAACGGCGCTCGTGAGCGCCATCGTGCACCGGCTGGGACGGTCGTGGTACGTGGGCATCGTCACGGGTGCTTCGCTGGCCGGCATCGGGGAGTTCTCGTTCGTGCTGGCCCAGTCGGGAGTCCCGCTGGGGCTCTTTCCGAACGGCGCCTACCAGATCTTCCTCGGCGCGACGGTGTTGACCATGCTGTTGGCCCCGTTCCTCTTGACGGGGGGACCACGGCTCGCGGCGCACTTGATCGGGCAGGGAAGGCTCGACATGCCCTCGGCGCAGATGACGGGCATGCACGCGGTGCCTCCGGGCGGGCACGTCATCATCGTCGGACTCGGGTTCACGGGTCGGAGCGTCGCCCGCGCGCTCCGTGCCGCCGGTATCCCCTACGTGATCCTTGAAGAGAACGGCCCATTGGTGCGGCAGGCCCGCATGGAGCGCGAGCCGGTCATCTTCGGTGATGGGACCCGGCAGGACGTGCTCGATCATGTTGGCATCAAGCAGGCGCGCGCGGTGGTGTTCTGCATCGCTTCGGCCAATGAGGAGCGTCGCGGGGTCGTCGTGGCGCGCAACCTCAGCGCCACGGTGCACATCGTCGTGCGCACCCGGCGGGTCCGCTGGGCGCGTGACCTCCAAGTGTTGGGCGCCAACGAGGTCATTCCTGAGGAGTTGGAGGCGTCCATCGAGATCTTCGGTCGCGTGTTGCGGCTCTATGACGTCCCGGGCGAGATGGTGCGACAGTTGATGGCCGAGTCGCGTCGTGACGACTACGGGGTGCTCTTGGGGGATCCGCGCCCGGTGACGCGCGTGGATATCCCCGTACCTGAACAGTTCCGGCCGCGGCCCTCGATGGGCGCGCGTCCGATGCACGAGGATGAGGCGGAATGACACGGATCGCGAGTGACTGGTGGGCGTCGTACTTCGACGGGGATTACCTGACGGAGCACGCGCCGATGTTCGGCGAGGGACGCGATCGGCCTGAGGTGTCGCGGGTACTCGACTTGCTCGGAGCGCCGGTCGGTTCCCGGGTGCTGGATTGCCCGTGCGGCCAAGGGCGACACGCCACGCTTATGGCCCAGAGCGGCCTGAAGGTCACGGGGGTGGACTACTCGCCGCATCTCTTGAGGAAGGCGGCCAAGGCCGCCGCCGGGGTCAGCGGCCTGGATTTCGTGGAGGGCGACATGCGTCGCCTGCCCGCACGCTGGCGTTCCCGCTTCGATGCCGTGGTGTCACTGGGGGCCTCGTTCGGGTTCTTCGCGACGCGAGCGGAGGATGAGCTGGCGCTGGCCAATTACGCACGCGTCCTGAAGCCGGGAGGAACCTTCATCCTCCACGCAGCCAACCGCGACGGGATCATGGCCAGCTTCGTCGAGAAAGACTGGTGGGAGTCGCCCGAGGGCGATCTGATCTTGCATGAGCGGACCTTCGACCCGCTGAGTGGGCTGTTGGACGTCCATGTCCAGCTCCGCCGCGGCGCCCGGACCCGTCGCCGTTCGTATCGCCTCCGCCTGTACTCCCCCAGCGAGCTCGCGTCGATCGCGGCCCGGAATGGCCTCATCATCACGGCCGTGTACGACGGCTATGCCGACCGCGACGTCCGCCGCCGTTCGGGCGAGATGCTCCTGGTCGGGCACCGCGATGTCTGAGCCCGTGCGGCGCGTTGTCGCTCTGGCCTCGTCCCTCTAGATTTCTCCCTATGTCTCGACCGATCCGAGTACTGGTGGCCAAGCCTGGCCTTGATGGACACGATCGCGGTGCCAAGGTCGTGGCCGCGTCGCTTCGCGATGCGGGCATGGAGGTCATCTACACCGGCCTGCATCAGACCCCCGAGATGATCGCTACGGCGGCCATCCAAGAGGACGTCGATGTCGTAGGCCTGTCGATCCTCAGCGGCGCGCACATGACGCTGTTCCCGCGCGTGCTGACGTTGCTCCGCGACGCGGGCCGCGACGATCTCCTCATCACCGGCGGCGGCATCATCCCGCAAGAGGACATGGACGCGCTGCAGGCGATGGGGATCGGCAAGATCTTCGGCCCGGGCACGGCGACGCAGGATCTCATCGACTACATCCGCGCCTGGTTCGCGGAGCGCGAACGGCAGGAGGCCTGATGTCGCGACTCCGAGAGCTGAGCGCATCGATGCGCGAGCTCGAGGCGCAGTTGCGTGAAGGGGGCGGTGCGGACAAGGCGGCGCGGCAGCGGAAGCAGGGGAAGCTGACGGCTCGCGAGCGTATCGAACTGCTGCAGGACCCCGGATCGCGCTTCCTCGAGATCGGCCTGCTCGTGGCCCATGACAAGTACGAGGGCCAGGCGCCGGCGGCTGGCGTGGTCACGGGGATCGTGCACGTGCACGGTCGCGAGGTCGTGGTGGTCGCCAACGATGCGACCGTGAAGGCGGGCTCGTGGTGGCCCGAGACCATCACCAAGATCCTCCGCGCGCAAGAAGTCGCGATGCGGTGCCGCATCCCCATCGTGTATCTCGTGGATTCAGCGGGCGTGAACCTCCCGTACCAAGAGGGGGTGTTCCCCGGGCAGTACGGCGCCGCCCGCATCTTCTACTACAACTCCATCATGCGGCGCTATCTGCGGATCCCGCAGTTGGCCGCGGTGATGGGGCCGTGCATCGCGGGTGGGGCGTATCTGCCTGCGCTGTCTGATGTCATCCTGATGGTGAAAGGCACCTCGTTCATGGGCCTGGGTGGCCCGAACCTCGTGAAGGGTGCCACGGGGCAGATCATCGACGGGGAGACGCTCGGTGGCGCGCATACGCACACGACGCTGAGCGGTGTGGCCCATTACGAAGTGGACGACGATCCGGCGTGCCTCGCGAAGCTCCGCGATCTGATCGAGCGTCTCCCCGCGCCGCGTCCGGTCACGGCCGGACGCTACGGTCCGCCCGGCGCGCCGAGCGATTCGTTGTACAACGTGCTGCCGAACGATCATCGCATGCCGTATGATGTCCGGCACATCCTCCGCGCGGTGCTCGACGAGGGCGTGATCGATGAGTTCCAGCCGGAGCGCGCGCCCGAGATGATCTGCGGCGATGGTCGCATCGAGGGCATCTCGGTGGGCGTGATCATCAACCACCGCGGATTGCTCAAGGGTGCGCCGGGCACGCGACCGCGCTTCGGCGGCATCATCTACACGGAATCGGCCGAGAAGACCGCGTTCTTCATCGATCGTTGCGATCGGCAGGGCATCCCTATCCTGTTCATCCAGGATGTGTCGGGCTTCATGGTCGGGCCTGATGCGGAGCACTCGGGCATCATCCGCGCTGGGGCACGTTTCGTGGAAGCCATGGCCACGTGCGCGGTGCCGAAGATCGTGCTCACGGTGAACCACGCGTCTGGCGCAGGCTACTACGCGATGGCGGGGCAGGGGTTCGATCCGGACTTCATCTTCTCGTGGCCCACGGGCCGCATGGCGGTGATGGAAGGCGAGGCCGCGATCCAAGCCGTGCACGGCCCCGCGATCGAAGAGGCCAAGCGCAACGGCACGCCGCTGCCTGAGGCCGTTGAAGCGTCGATCAATGCGATGCGCGCCGACTACGAGCACCAGTTGGACGCGAAGTACGCCGCGGCGCGCGGCTTCGTCGATGCCATCGTCTATCCGGAGGACACGCGCGAAGTACTGGCGATGGCCCTCCGCGCTGCAATGCGGAATCCGACGCCTCATGTGGGGCCGTTCGTGCTACCGCCTCTCGAACCACTCGCTCGATGACAGACCGCGTCGTACGTGTCGCCTCCGGACAAGGATTCTGGGGAGACTGGCTCGAAGCTCCGCGCCGTCAGGTGGAGCAGGGACCCGTCGACTACTTGATGCTCGACTATCTGGCCGAGGTCACGATGTCGATCGTCCAGAAGCAGAAGGAGCGCGATCCGAACATGGGATACGCCCGCGACTTCGTGGGCGCGATGGAGTCGGTGCTCCCGGCGGTGCTCGAGCGCGGCGTGAAGGTGATCGCCAACGCCGGTGGTGTGAATCCCACCGCCTGTGCCGACGCCGTCCTCGAGGCAGCCACCAGGCACGGGGTACGTGGCAAGATCCGAATCGGTGTTGTCACCGGTGACGATATCCTCTCGCGGCTCGATGACCTGTTGGCTGCCGAGCCTCTTGGCGGCGCTGGGGCCGATCGCGCCCTGTGGGTGGTGAGCTGGGGCTTCGATGTGCCCCGCCTGCTGCGGCGTCTGCGGGGGCGGGCGGTGGCCTATCACGCCCACAGCAGCGGCTATGGCTTTGAC
>JBEIVF010000137.1:0-5580 GCA_040374005.1 Gemmatimonadaceae bacterium
GCTCCTGCAACGCATCGCGCCGCGCTGCGCGGATGGTGTACTGATTGAAGATGTGCTCGCTGACCGGCTCCACGTACGGCGTCACGATCTCGGCCACGTCGGCGAAGGCCTCCGTGTAGAACGCCGCGTTGGCCCGCCGCGCTTCACTCCACGCCTGCAGCCGCGGCAGCTTCACCGACAACACGGCGGCCTGCAACGCGTCCAGGCGCGAGTTGTACCCGACCTCTTCGTGGTAGTACGTCTTGACGGAGCCATGTGTCCGAAGGCGCATCACGCGCTCGAAGAGCGTCTGATCCTGCGTGACGATCATCCCGCCGTCGCCGAAGCCACCGAGGTTCTTCGAGGGGAAGAACGAGAAGGTGCCGATGGTCGCGCGCTCCCCGGCCATGGTCCACTGGCCGTCGATCCGTCGCTTCGCGCCGATGGACTGCGCCGCGTCCTCGATGATCGGAAGGCCCGGCAACGCCGCGGTGATCCGCTCGATCGGCGCGATCTGCCCGAAGAGGTCCACGGGCACCACGGCCTTGGTGCGCGACGTCCGCGCGGCGGCCGCGGCCGCAGGGTCGATGTTGAAGGTCCGCGGGTCGATGTCCACGAACACCGGCTTCGCCCCGACGTTGTGGATCGCCCCCGCCGTGGCGAAGAACGTGAACGGCGGGGCGATCACTTCATCCCCCGCCCCCACGTCAAGCGCCCGGTACGCCAACAAGAGCGCGTCCGTGCCATTCGCGCAGCCGACGGCGTACTTCGCGTTGGACAGGCCAGCCACTGCACACTCGAGCTTCCCCACGGGGGAGCCGAGGATGAACGCCTGATCGTCCACGACCTGCAGCATGGCCGCGACCACCTCGTCCTTGAGGGTCGCGTATTGCGCCTTGAGATCCAGCAGAGGAACAGCCATCACACCGTCAGGAAGGAGGTCTGGGTGTCGAGCGCATTAGCGTCGGACCAGTGGCAGCGGGACCTCACGTCCCGTGCGCGCACTTTCGTAGATACCGAGGATCAGCTCCAATGACTTGCGCCCACCACGTCCATCGGTGTCCGCCCGCGCCTCACCGTGCAACACGGCCAACACATTGCGGTAGTAGCCCTCATGCCCGAAGCCGTACACGTTGGGCGGGTTCGTCGCGGCCGCCTCGATGGCCTTGTCGTCGTCGTCGTAGTCCGCGAACTGCCACAGGTCGACCTTGTTCACGGCCGTCCCGCCGATCTTCACGGAGCCCTTCTCGCCAAGGATCGTGATCGATCCCTCAAGATTCTTCGGGTACGCCAACATCGTCACGTCGATCACGCCGATCGCGCCACTGCGGAACTTCAGCACCGCGGCGCCGATGTCCTCGGCCTCGATGCTCCGCGCCAGGGTGGCCGTCTTCGCGATCACGCTCTCGACCGGCCCGACCAGCCACTGGATGAGGTCGACATAGTGCGACGCTTGGTTCATGAACGCGCCGCCATCGAACTCCCACGTCCCGCGCCACGGCGCTTGATCGTAGTACTCCTGCGGTCGGGCCCAGCGGACGGTCGCGTTGGCCGAGAAGATACGGCCGAAGCGGCCCTTGTCCACGGCGCGGCGCAGCAACTGGATCGCCGGGTTCAGCCGGTTCTGCTTGACGACGAAGAGCTGGACCCCGGCCGCATCGCACGCCGCGACCATCTCGTCCGCCGCCGTCAGCGAGATCGCCATCGGCTTCTCGGAGATCACGTGCTTCCCGGCCCGCGCGGCCAGCATGCCGTGCGAAGGATGGAGCCCCGATGGCGTGCAGATGACGACCGCATCACACGAGGCCTCCGCCAACATCGTCTCGTACGACGTGAACCACGACACCTGCTCGGTCTCACCGGCCTCGCGCGCGCGCTCCTCGACGGAATCACACACGGCCGTCAAGCGCAGCCCCTCGACCGCGCGCAGCGCTTCGAAATGATTCTTGGCGATGCGGCCACAGCCCACCAACGCCACGCGGATCTCGCTCATCGGCCCTCGACTTGGTGCATGATGTCCCCGCGCCGCACATACCGCGCGCCGGTGCCTTCACACCGGAACCCTTCACTGCCGTCGGGCAACGCGCCCGCACTGATCAACCGATGGCCCGCCGCGGACATCCAGCCGATGCGACGGCCCGGCACGCCCGCGATCAAGGCGTAGGCCGGCACGTCCTTGGTCACGACCGCGCCCGCGCCGATGAACGCGTACTCGCCGATCGTCGCCCCGCAGACGATCGTCGCATTCGCGCCGATCGTCGCCCCGCGCTTGACCAGCGTCGGGCGGTACTCGTCCTTCCGCACGATCGCGCTGCGCGGATTCATCACGTTCGTGAAGACCATGGACGGTCCACAGAACACATCGTCCTCGATCACCACGCCCTCGTAGATCGATACGTTGTTCTGCACCTTCACGTTGTTCCCGAGGCGCACGCCGTTCATCACGACCACGTTCTGGCCCAGCGAGCACCGCTCGCCGATCACCGCACCGCTCATCACGTGGCAGAAATGCCAGACCTTGGTGCCGGCGCCCAGCTGGGCGCCGGCATCCACGTAGCTGGACTCGTGCACGAAGGGTGCCGTCATTCGCCGGTCCACTCCTGGAGGCTCTTCACCGAGAACGTCGTCGTCGCCTGCGCGACGATCGCGTCCACCGCTGCGCGGGCGGCGCTCAGGGTGGTCGTGTATGGCAAGCGGGCCGCGATCGCTGCCTGGCGCAACGTCTGGGCATCCGCCGCGGCGCGTTGCCCCTGCGGTGTGTTGATGAGCAGCTGCACCGCACCGTTCTTGATCAAATCGATCCCATCGGGACGGCCCGCGCCGACCTTGAACACGCGCGTGACCGTGAGCCCGGCCTGTTCGAGATACGCCGCCGTACCGTCCGTGGCGTGCAACACGAAGCCGACCTCGACCAACCGCTTGGCCAGCGGCAACAGCCGGGGCTTGTCACGCTCGGTCACCGACACGAACACCGCGCCGCTTCGCGGCAGCTCGTTGCTCGCGGCCGCCTGCGCCTTGGCGAACGCCTCTCCGAACGTGGTCGCGATGCCCATCACTTCGCCCGTCGAACGCATCTCGGGGCCGAGGATCGGATCGAACTCACGGAACTTGTTGAAGGGGAATACCGCCTCCTTCACCGACACGTGCGTGGGGATCACTTCCTTCGTGAAGCCCATGTCCGCGAGCGTCTCGCCGAGCATGGCCCGCGCCGCCAGACTCGCCAGCGACACCCCGATCGCCTTGGACACGAACGGGATGGTGCGGCTGGCGCGCGGATTCACCTCGATCACGTACACGACGTCGTCCTTGATGGCGTACTGCACGTTCATCAGGCCCACCACACCGAGCGCTCGCGCGAACGCGACGCTGTGCTGCCGCATCACATCCTGATGCGCCGCACTGATCAACTGCGGCGGCAGGACACACGCCGAGTCGCCCGAGTGCACGCCGGCATCTTCGATGTGCTGCATGATGCCGCCGATCACCACCTGGGTCCCGTCGCTCAAGCAGTCCACGTCCGCCTCGGCGGCGTCCTCCAGGAACGCGTCGATGAGCACCGGACGGTCCTCCGACACGCGCACCGCGTGCGCGAAGTAGTGGCGCAGCGCCTCCTCATCGTACACGATCTGCATGGCGCGCCCACCAAGCACGAAGGACGGACGGACGAGCACCGGATAGGTGATGCGCGCCGCGATCACCACGGCCTCCTCGACGCTCGTGGCCGTGCCGTTGGGCGGCTGCGCCACGCCCAACTCGCGCGCCAGCACATCGAAGCGGCGACGATCCTCGGCGATGTCGATCGACTCCGGCGATGTACCCAGGATACGCACCCCAGCGGCCGCGAGTCCCTTCGTCAGCTTGAGCGGCGTTTGACCACCCAACTGCACGATCACCCCGATCGGTTGTTCGCGCTGCACCACTTCCAGCACGTCCTCGAGCGTCAGTGGCTCGAAGTACAGCTTGTCGGACGTATCGAAGTCCGTGGAGACGGTCTCGGGGTTCGAGTTGATCATGATCGTCTCGTACCCTGCGTCGCGCAGCGCCAACACGGCGCGCACACAGCAGTAGTCGAACTCCACGCCCTGCCCGATACGGTTGGGACCGCTGCCGAGGATCACGACCGACGGCTTGCCGCTCCGTGGCGCTTCGGACTCCTCGTCGTACGAGCTGTACAGGTACGGCGTCTCGGACGGGAACTCCCCAGCGCAGGTGTCGACCATCTTGAACACCGGGCGGATCCCCAGGCCCCAGCGACGTTCCCGCACCTCGGCTTCGGTCTCGCCGCGCAAGCGCGCGAGCTGCGCGTCGGAGAAGCCGAGCGCCTTCATGCCGCGCAGCAACTCGGGCGACACCGTGGGCAACGCGCGGTACTCCTCCTCGGCGGCCAGCAACTCGCGCAGCTGCCCGAGGAACCACCAGTCGATGCCGCTCCACGCGTACAGCTCGGCGTCCGTGTAGCCGAGGCGCATCGCGCGCTTCACCTGGAAGATCCGTTCCGGCGTCGGCTGGCGGATCGCGGCCGACAGCGACTCCCGCGACTCATCCGTCAAACGGTCGTCGTCGAGGCGCAGCGCCACTTCCCACCCGATCCGCCCATTCTCGAGGGCGCGCAGCGCCTTCTGGAACGCCTCCTTGAAGGTGCGCCCCATGGCCAGTGACTCACCGACGGACGTCATCTGCGTGGTGAGACGCGCGTCGGCCCCCGGGAACTTCTCGAACGCGAATCGGGGACACTTCACGACGACGTAGTCGAGTACGGGCTCGAACGACGCCGGCGTGGTCTTCGTGATGTCATTGGCGATCTCATCGAGCAACAGCCCGACGGCCAACTTCGCACCGATGCGCGCGATCGGATACCCCGTCGCCTTCGACGCCAGCGCGGACGATCGGGACGTCCGCGGATTCATCTCGATGACGATCAGATCGCCGTTCTGCGGATCCACCGCGAATTGGATGTTACAGCCGCCCGCTTCGACGCCGATCTCGCGGATGATCGCCACCGCGGCGTCACGCATCGCCTGGTACTCGCGGTCGGTGAGCGTCATCGCTGGTGCGACCGTGATCGAATCCCCCGTGTGCACGCCCATCGGATCGATGTTCTCGATGGAGCAGATGATCACGACGTTGTCCGCCTGATCGCGCATCACTTCGAGTTCGAACTCCTTCCACCCGAGCAGCGAGCGCTCGATCAAGACCTGCGAGATCGGCGACTCGGACAAGCCGCGCCGCACGATCGATTCGTACTCTTCCTTGTTGTACGCGATGCCACCGCCCGAGCCACCGAGCGTGAAGGCGGGACGGATGACGGCTGGGAACCCGGTGAACTCCGCGATCTGGAGCGCTTCCTCCCACGTGGTCGCGATGCGACCCTGCGGACTCTTGAGCCCGATCCGTTCCATCGCCTCGCCGAACAACTTGCGGTCCTCGGCGACGTTGATCGCGCGCGCATTGGCGCCGATCAACTCTGCGCCGTACTTCGCCAGCGTGCCATCTTCGTAGAGCTTCAATGCCACATTGAGCGCCGTCTGGCCACCCATGGTGGGCAACACCGCATCCGGGCGCTCGCGCTCGATGATCATCGCTACGTACTCGGGCGTCACC
>JBEIVF010000317.1:0-1555 GCA_040374005.1 Gemmatimonadaceae bacterium
CTTCACCGTGGCGTCCATCGGACCCTCGATGGTCTGCAGGTGCTTCAGCTGGCCGCTCTGCTTGAGCGATTCCAGGATGGCGTGCGTGCGGCTCGGGAAGGTCGGGGCGACGGCGGTGGTCATGGGCTGGAATGTACCGCCAGAGTGCACTGCATCCGTGCATCACGCCGCGCACGCGCGCACGAAAATCACGACCCCCCGGGCCGGGCCCGAGGGGTCGCACGAGGCACAAGACCTTGATGCATTCTTTGCAGCGCCGATCAGTCGTCGGGCTGGTTGCGTCACCTTACGGGCATGAGGGCACCACGTTTTCCTTGAAACGCTTCGTCGAGCCGCCTCCGGCGCCAGGCACCGGCACCGGCATGCCACGGGGCCACGCTTCGGACTCGGTGTAGCCCGGAGGAAGGGTCGGGATCTTGTCCGTGCACGCGTAGTCGCGCACCACTTCCTCGACAATGGTGGTGGTGATCAACGAGCCATCCGGGCACGTGCGCGTGACGGTGTGTTCGCGGTACCAGCGAACGGTCAGTTTGCCGTCCGTGCAACCCCCGCCGGGGAAGTCACGACGCCACGCGGGCATCTTGCCCGAGGGTGACCACCGCGTCGGGTCGTCGCTCGTTGGCTGGCTACTGACCGAGGCGTCGTCGAGCGGAGCCACCACGAGCACGGAGATGCCGGTGCCACCGGACTGCAGGAACCCCACCGAGAGGCCCGATCGGTCCGCATCGTCCAGTTCGAGCAACCCCATATCGACGAGGATCCGGGCTGTGTCGGCATCCAAGACCATCACGTCCGTGAGTGTCGCCCCGGATGCCTGTTCCGCGGCCGCCGCCGGCGCGGCACTCGAGGAATCCACCCATCCAGCCGCCAGCGTCATCAAACCCGCCAAGACCGCCGCGGCCCGCCCCATCATGCTCCTGTTCTTCTTCGATCGCATGCTGAACTCTCCATTGAAGTACGTTCCACCGAAATGGGCGCCACACGGTGCGGCCTCCCGGAAGACACATAGGGGCGTTCCAAGGAGTTGTGAGCCTGGAAACCAGATTCTGCGTCGACTGCCCCTCGGCCTCAGCGGTGCCACCCTCCGTGACGGCGGCTACACGCGGTCGCCAGCAATCGCCGCGCCGACCGCCAGCGTGAGCCGCTCGCGCAGGCCGCTTGAGCGCACGATGGGACGACCAATCGCCGCACGAATCGACACCTCGCTGCCAACCACCGTGACCGCGCCCTTGGTGCGCGTGATGCCGGTGTAGAGCAGTTCACGCGTGAGCACGGGCGATGGCCGCGCGGGCAGCGCGACCACCACGGATTCGTACTCCGATCCCTGCGTCTTGTGGATCGTCAGCGCGAAGGCGGTCTCGTGAGCGGGCAGGCGCGACACCTCGACAGGTGACGACGCGCCATCGATGCTGGCCATCCATGTGTCGCCCTGCTTGGTGAGATGCCCCGTGTCGCCGTTGCGAAGGCCCGTCAGGTCATCGTTCACGGTGATCAGAATGGGGCGATCCTGGTACAGGCCGCGCTGACTGGCCACCCCACGACGCTGCTCGATGGC
>JBEIVF010000140.1:0-5454 GCA_040374005.1 Gemmatimonadaceae bacterium
ATCGCGATGTCCTCGGCTATGCGCGGGACGGCGCCGATGCGTGCGTGGCGTTGCTCCGCATCCGCGCGGGCCGCTTGCTCGCCCGCGAGCATCGGTTCTTGAGCAATGTGGATGGCGAAGCGGACACCGATGTGCTCGCGGCCTATCTCGCGGGCAGCTACATCCCCCTGGAGGAGCGCGCCGCCGAGGTGCTGCTCCCGTTCGAGGTGCCGGACGGCGAGGTCTGGCAAGACGCGCTCGGGCGCACGCGACTCCTACTCCCCCAACGCGGCGTGCGGCGCGAGTTACTCGACCTCGCGGAGCAGAACGCGCGGCATTTGTTGGAGGAGGCCAAGCTGGCGGGTGATGAGGCGGACGAACGCGCCGCGGATCCCGTGTACGAGCTGGGCCGAGAGCTCGGCCTCGAGCGCATCCCGCGGTCGGTGGTGTGCTTCGACATCTCGACCGCACAGGGCACCGACACCGTGGCGTCCATCGTGTGGTTCGAGAATGGGCGGCCACGCCGGAGCGAGTATCGCACGATGCGCATCCAGACGGTGGTCGGCACCGATGACTTCGCGTCCATGCACGAAGCCGTCACGCGCTACTTCCGGCGGCGGGTGGACGAGCAGCGTCCGTTGCCTGATCTGGTCGTGATCGATGGCGGCAAGGGGCAGCTCGCTGCGGCGGCCGACGCGCTCGATGTGTTGGCGCTCGGTGTACTCCCGCTCGTGTCGCTGGCCAAGCGCGACGAGGAGATCTTCCGTCGCGGCGATCCCACGCCCCTGCGCCTTTCGCGCCGCTCGGCGGCGTTACGGTTGCTGCAACAGGCCCGCGATGAGGCCCACCGCACGGCCGTGACCTACAATCGTAAACGGCGGACGGCGCGCACCATCACGTCGGAATTGTTGCAGATCCCAGGGGTGGGCCCCGCCAAACGAGGCCTGCTGCTCCGTACGTTCGGCTCGCTCCAGGCCGTGCGCGAAGCGACCCCCGAAGCCATCGCGGCCCTGCCGGGGTTCTCGCTCGCCAGTGCTGAACGTATCCTTGGCGCCGTGCGTCATGATCCGGCGCTCCGTCCCGCCGCGCCTGCTCCCGAGCGGGTGCCCTCGCCTGAGTCTTCTGCTCCTGATCGATGAACGACTGGATCCTTCGCTGTACGGCCTGCGACACCACGCGCCCCGGCACCGAGACGGTGAACCTGTGCCCGAGTTGCCAGCAGCCCATGTGGGCCACGCCCACGACGCCACTGCCGGGTCGCGAGGCGCTCGACACCTCGCGCTGGGACATGTGGCGGTACCGCGCACTCCTGCCGCTACGCCGTGGTGAGTCGCCGGTGTCCCTCGGCGAAGGGGCGACGCCACTCATCGAGGCCGCCGCGTTGGCGCAGGAGATGGGCTTGGGGTCGCTCCACGTGAAGGACGAAGGGGTCAACCCGACCGCCTCGTTCAAGGCGCGCGGGCTCAGTGCGGCGGTGACGCACGCGCGTCACCAGCCGGGGATCGTTGTTCCCACGGCCGGCAACGCCGGGGCTGCGTTGGCGGCCTATGCGACGGCAGCGCGGGTCCCGGCGCGCATCTTCGCCCCAGCGACGACACCGCGACCGATCCTCGACACCATCCGGTCCTACGATGTGACCTTGGAGCTGGTCGACGGGCACATCGGCGATGCCGGCCGTATGGCGCGAGCGTATGCGGCCGAGCATGGCTGGTTCGACGTGTCCACCTGCCGCGAACCCTACCGCACCGAGGGGAACAAGACGCTCGGGATTGAGCTTGCCGAGCAACTCGGCTGGACCCTCCCCGACGTGATCGTGTACCCGACTGGCGGTGGCGAGGGAATCATCGGGATGTGGAAAGCGTTCGCGGAGTTGCGGAGCGCGGGGTGGCTGCCGGCCGATGCGCCGGCCCCGCGCTTGGTGGTGGCCCAGGCCGCCGGCTGTGCGCCGCTGGTCCGCGCGTTCCGCGCGGGAGCGGATCGGGCTACGCCATGGGAGGACCCGGTGACGTACGCCGCCGGGCTCCGCGTGCCAGGCCCCTTGGGCGATCGCCTCGTGCTGCGTGCGCTTCGCGAGACGAATGGCGCCGTGGGGAGCGCTGACGAGGCGACCATCCGTCAAGAGACCTGGCGGTTGGCGAACGCCACAGGGATCGACGCCGCGCCGGAAGGCGGGTGCGCGTTGTCGGTGCTCGACCAGCTGCGTCAGGATGGCACGATCCCTGCGGGTGCTCGGGTCGTGCTGTTCAACACTGGCGCCGGTGCTTCGTATCGTTCGTAGGGATCGTTTCCTTCCGCCGATTGGTATAAATTCCTATGTCTGACTTCGAATTCCTCACACCCCGATTAGCAATGGCTCTCCGTTCTCTGCTGTTGATCGCTTCACTCACCGCCACGGCCGGCACGGCCGCCGCGCAGGCGTGCATCATCGAGACGGGGAAACCGGCGCAGTTGGCAGGCGCCCGCCGCTACATCAACCTCATCGGCGGCGGTGAGCGCCAGGGTGAGAAGCCGGGGCACCTCCGTTCGGGCGCTCGGGTGCTCGTGGAGCAGACCCAGAAGATCGATAACCAGATCGGTCGGTACTACCTGCTGGGCAAGCTGTACACGATCTGGCTGGGCCAGCCGGTGGCGACGCCGGTGACCACGCGCGGTTTCCTGACCCTTGAGGGCGATCAGAACGAGGCCGTCGACCTCTACAAGGAGATCGATGCGGCGTTCGACAATGTCGAGCAGATGAATCCAGCCTGCACCGATTCCACCCGCCAGTACCGGTTGGTGGTCTATGGGCGCACGTTCAATCGCGCCATCGAGGCGCAGCGCGCTGGGCAGTTCGATTCGGCGGAAGTGCTCGCGCTGCGGGCGCTGGTCGTGAACTCCTCGTCGACCATCGCCTGGAATTTGATCGCCTCGGCGCGCAATGCGCGCAAGGATGACGCGGGCTATCAGGCCGCGCTGGTGAAGGTCATCGAGATCGGGGAGAAGGATCCTGACGGCCTTGAGGCGCGCAAGACGGCGCTGTACAACCTCGGCGTTTTGAAGCTGTCCGAGTCGACCGCACTGCAGGGCGACGCCCAGACGGCGCGGGCCAAGGAAGCGGAGTCACTGTTCCGCCAGTACCTCGTGCTCGCCCCGGGGTCTGCCGAGGCGGTCACGGGTCTGGCGCGTGCGCTCAAGGCGCTCGGAGACTCCTCGGGCGTGGCGGGCATCTTTGCGGGGATGCTCGCGGATGCCGGAAAGTTTTCGGCGGGCCAGCTCTTCGAGGCGGGGGTCGGTGCGGCTGGGGCTGAAGACTGGGCCATGTCGGCCAAGCTGCTCGAAGCGGGGCTAGAGAAGAACCCGTTCTACCGTGACGCGCTGTTCAACTTGGCCAACGCCGCCCTGTCGCTCGAGGACGGTGAGAAGATGCTGGCCACGGTCAGCCGCCTGCTTGCGGTGGACCCGTCGTCGCGGAACGGATTGCGCCTGAAGGCCGGCGCCTTCCAGCGCTTGGCGGCCAAGACGACCGACGGGGCGACGAAGAAGATGGCGCAGGACTCCACCATCTTCTACCTGACCCGGTGGGAAGAGCAGAAGTTCGACATCCGCCCGCAGTTCCAGGTGGTGCCGGGCGGTGCCCGGTTCATTGGTCGCATCACGAATCTTGGCGAAGCCCCGGCGTCGTTCAACGTTGAGGTCGAGTTCCTGGACGCGAAGGGGCCGTGGTGACCACGGGCTCTAGCGCCGTCCCGAACGTGGCTCCGACCTCCTTTCAGGAGTTCGAGATCGTGGGGCAAGGGGCTGGCATCGTCGCCTATCGGTATAAGCCGATCGGCTGATGCAGCGGAAGTGCCTGTGGCGCCTTGATTTCGGGCTCCAAAGGTGACATCTTACAGCACGTGGCGCGACTCGCGCTGCCCGGCGGGGGAAGACCACGGTTGGTCCTTCCCCCGTTGTGCGTATCTCCCTTGTTGACCGCATGATCCGCGTCCGTCGTGTAGCTCCCGACAGTATTGCCGCCGAACTCGGAATCACGCCCGGGACCGAGTTGTTGTCGGTCAATGGCCGCGACCTCGCGGATTTCCTCGACTGGGAGTTCCTGACCGCGGACGACGAGTTCGTCGTGACGGTGCGGCAGACCGATGGCGAAGTCATCGAGTTCGACATTGAGCGGCCCGAAGGCATGTCGATGGGGATCGAGCTCGAGCCACCCACGGTCCGCCGTTGCGCCAACAAGTGCGAGTTCTGTTTCGTCGAGGGGCTCCCGCAGGGCCTGCGGCGCAACCTGTACATCCGTGACGACGACTACCGGCTCTCGTTCGCGTACGGGAACTTCGCCACGCTATCCAACCTCAAGCCGCGCGATACGGCTCGCATCCTGGAGTACCGGCTCTCGCCGCTGTACGTGTCGGTGCATGCCACGCCGTGGGAGACCCGCAAGGTCCTGCTCAACAATCCGCGCGCGCCCAACGTGTACGCGCAGATGCAGGAGCTCGCCGCGGGGGGCATCCAGTTCCACGCGCAGATGGTCGTCGTGCCCGGGCTCAACGATGGCGAGGTGCTCGAGCAGACGCTTACCGACCTCTGGGCGCTTGGCGATGCGGTGATCACGGTGGCGGTGGTGCCCGTGGGCACCACGCAGTTCTCGCATCTGTACACGGGCAAGCCCATGGACCTCGCGCACGCGCGCGCGCTCCTCACGCAGGCGCTGCGCTGGCAGGAGCGCGCCATGGCGGAGCGCGGCGAGCGGTGGGTCACGGGAAGCGACGAGCTATATCTCCTCGCCGACACGCCGCTGCCCGGCGACGAGCACTACGGCGACTTCGCGCAGGTCGAGAACGGCGTAGGCGCGATCACCTATCTCCGTCGTCGCGTGCGCGAAGGCATCGAGGCGTTGCCGCGCTTGGATGGCCGCAAGATCGGGATCGTCACCGGCACTGCGATGGCGCCGATGATGCCCGAATTGCTGGCCAAGTTGCACGATGCCACGGGGGCGCAGTTCGAGGTGATCCCGATGGTGAACTCGCTCTTCGGACAGACGGTCACCACGGCCGGGTTGCTGGTGGGCGCGGACATCACGCGGGCCTTACAGGGGCGCACGGACCTCGACATCGCCCTGATCCCGGCGGAGACCCTCAACGACGACGGGCTCTTCTTGGACGACCAGTCCTTCATCGACGTGCGCGAAGCGCTCCCGATGCCGGTCTATCCCTCTTACGATTTCATCGACGTGCTCGAGCACGAAGGTGCTGGAGCCACGGTATGAACGTTCCTGTTGTCGCCCTCGTTGGACGCCCGAATGTCGGGAAGTCCTCGCTGTTCAATCGCTTGACGGGCGAGAAGGAAGCCATCGTCAGCGACATCGCCGGCACCACGCGTGACCGGAACTTCGCCCGCGCCGAATGGAATGGGCGTGCGTTCTGGCTCGTCGATACCGGCGGATTGCCGGAAGACGACCGCGGCGTCAACGCCGCGATCCGCTACCAAGTGGAGCAGGCG
>JBEIVF010000067.1:0-9145 GCA_040374005.1 Gemmatimonadaceae bacterium
CGAGTTCAAGAACAAGCACAAGCTCACGGTGGACTTAGCGAGCGACATGCGGCGCGAGGTCTCGGCCCAGTACGGCGTGCTGTTGGTCGACAAGTGGTTCGCCAACCGGGCGTACTTCCTCATCGACAAGGCGGGCGTGGTACAGTGGGCCCACGTCGAGGCGAACCCTGGTCAGCGCCGCGAGAGCAGCGAGATCCAGGCGGCGATCTCGACCCTTACGTAACGCCGACCCCTGCGGTCCGGCCGCGCCCCCATCGTTCCCGACCGATGGGGGCGCTGTGCTACCCCTTCCGCGCGCATCCCCGCGCACGCGGAGGCAGTCGGTCATCTTGTCCTGTTGAGCGGCAGCCGGTACCTTCAGCGTCCGATCCCGCCTCTCGTCCTTCAGCCGCGCCTGTGATCCTCTCCCCGCCACCTATGGCCTCTGCTGACGACCCCGTGTCCGCCTTCGGTGCGGTGGCGGGCATCGTTGAGCGGCTCTCGGCCGGCGATCCCTTGGACGTGGCCGTCCCCGCGGTGCTGACCACCTTGGCCCACGTCCTGAGCGCGCGCGAAGTGGCGGTCTGGTCCGCGTCGCCGGGTGGATTGCAGTGCACGTGGTCGGTGGGTGGACCCGAGACCACCGCGGCGTGGCTCACGGACGCGCTGCAGCATCCGGATGCGCCCCGCGACGACCTGCGGCTGGCGCACTTGGTCACCGGTGGTCGGCGGCTCGGGGTCGTGGCCGTCGTCCCGTCGCGGCCGCTCACGGCGGACGACAGCCTGCTGGTGGCCACGTGCGCCCATCTGCTCGCCCCCCAGATCGCGCATGCTGAGCAGCAACGGTACCTCGAGGTGGAGGTCGCGGCGCGCACGGTACAGATCGAGGACGAGCGACGCTTCACCGAGCGGATCATCGACTCGCTCCCCGTCGGCCTGTACGTCGTCGATCGCGAGTACCGCGTCCAAGCCTGGAATCGCAAGCGCGAGACCGGCATGCAAGGCGTCTCGCGTGAGGAAGCGATCGGCCGCCCGATCTTCGAGATCCTGCATCGGCAGCCCAGCGACATGCTCCGCCGCGAGTTCGATGAGGTCTTCGCGTCCGGGCGGTTGCAGACGGTCCAGGTCGAGTCCCTCGCCACGGGCGTGCTCCGCACGTATCGCATCGCCAAGATCCCGATGCGCCTCGGCGACGGCGATGTCACGCACGTCGTGACCATCGGGGAGGACGTGACCGAGTGGCAGGAGGCCCAGGAGCGGTTCGCGCAGGCTGAGAAGCTCGCGGCCATCGGCCAGCTGGCGGCTGGTGTGATGCACGAGATCAACAATCCGCTCGCGACCATCGCCGCGTGCGCCGAGGGTCTCGGCGTCCGGCTCGAGGATCTGGCACGGGGCGGCACGGCGCTGCCTGAGGGCACCAACGACTTCTTGCAGATCATCGACCACGAGGTCCATCGGTGCAAGCAGATCGTGGACGGGCTGTTGGACTTCAGCCGACCCACCCACTTGTTGCAGGAGCGGGTGGACATCAACGACGCGATCGACAAGACGTTGTTCTTGCTCAAGCACCACGTGCGGTTCAAGAAGTTGGTCGTGCACGCGATGCTCGATCGCGGGATGGCCCCGCTGGAGGCCGCCAATGCCGAGCAACTCGTGCAAGTGTTCATGGCGCTGCTGCTGAACGCGATGGAGGCGATGGGCGACCGCGGGGCGATCATCATCCGCACGCGGGCGGGGACGAGCGCGCGGGAGGCGGTGATCGCGGAGGTGGTCGATCACGGCACGGGGATCCCTCGCGCAGAACTCTCCAAGATCTTCGAGCCGTTCTACACGACGAAGTCCGCTGGGCGCGGCACCGGGCTCGGGCTCTCCATCTGCTACGGGATCATCCACGAACACGGTGGGCGCATCGAGGTGGACAGCACGTTGGGGCAGGGCAGTACGTTCCGCGTCGTGCTCCCGAGCGTGCCGCAATGACGTACGGTGTGTCCGGGCCCGCGCGGATCCTGATCGCAGAGAATGAAGAGTCGTTGGCGCGGGTCATCGCGCAGCACCTCACGCGATCGGGGCATGCGTGCACGGTCGTGACGGGGGGGCGTGAAGCCCTCGCCGCGCTCCATCGCCAGTCGTTCGATCTCGCGTTGCTCGACATCGTCATGCCGTCACCGGACGGGCTCGAGGTGCTGCGTACCGTACAGCACGAGGTCGATCGCCCAGAGGTCGTGATCATGACCGGCAATGGGACCATCGACACGGCCGTCCAGGCCATGAAGCTCGGGGCGTTCGCGTACCTCTCCAAGCCGTACCGCATGGCGGAGCTGGACGTCGTCGTCGCGCGCGCGCTGGAGCGGCGCGCGCTGGAGCACGAGAACGCGCACCTGCGCGATCGCGTCGCGCGCAATGAGTTGGCCACGCCGTTGGCGACCACGTACGCGCCGCTCCGTGCGGTGCTCGAGATGGCCGAGCGCGCCGCCGCGACGGACGATCCGGTGCTCATCGTGGGGCCCGCTGGGGTGGGGAAGTACGCACTGGCGCGGTCGGTGCATCGGCGGAGTCCGCGCGGGCGTGGCCCGTTCGTGGCCATCACCGTGGCGGAGCTCCGGACCCCGGACGCCGCGCGTCGACTCTTCGGCCGGGCCGCCCGCGACGGTGAGGTCGTGACACCGGCCGCGCTCTCCACCACCGGGACCCTGTACCTCGGGGACCTCACGGCGCTGTCCGGGCCACTGCAAGCGCGGCTGGCACGGGCGTTGGCCACGGGAGCGTTCCGCGCCGAGGCGGGCGCGATGCCGTGGCCGGTCCGCGCGCGCGTGGTCGCGGCCATCCGCGGCACCTTCGAGGACGCGACGGCACGGCTCCATCCGGAGTTGGCGACGCGCCTCGGTGCGGTGCGTGTCGCGCTGCCCCCGCTCGTCGAGCGCCGCGACGACATCGAGGGGCTCGCAACGGCGTTCGTGCACGAGGCCAGCGCGGGCGCGGTCACGTTGGCGCCCTCGGCCCTCGCCGCGCTCCGGGCGCATGATTGGCCGGGGAACGCGAGCGAGGTGCGCGCGGTCCTTGCCCGCGCGCTCGCCGCGATCCCAGCGGGCGAGCTCACCGCGCGCGATCTGTCGATCGGGGCGCCGAGCCGGATGCCGCTCGATGAGGTGGAGCGCCGTCATATCGCGATGGTCCTTGAGGCCGAGGGCTGGCATCAGGGGCGCGCGGCCGACATCCTCGGCATCTCGCCGAAGACGCTGTACCGCAAGATCCGGGAGTATGGGATGCAACGTCCTTCGGCAGGAGGAGGCGCATGAAGGTGCTCGTGATCGAGGACGATCCCACGGTCGGTCAGTTCGTGCAGCGCGGGCTCGAGGAACAGCGCTTCGGCGTGGACCTCGTCGCCAACGGTGAGGAAGGCGAGCGGATGGCGCTGTCGCAGCCGTACGACGTGGTGATCCTCGACATGCGGTTGCCCGGGAAGTCGGGGCTGCAAGTGCTCCAGAGCCTGCGCGCGCGGGGCTTTGAACGCCCCGTGCTGGTCCTCACGGCGCAGGACGCGGTCGATGCCAAGGTCCAGACGTTGCGGGCCGGCGCGGACGATTACGTGACCAAGCCGTTCGCGTTCGAGGAGTTGCTCGCGCGGGTCGAGGCGCTCGCGCGGCGCCCCCGCGCGCTGCGGCGCACGCAGTTGGCGGTGGCGGATCTGACGCTCGATCTCGACTCGCGCGCGGTGGCCCGCGCGGGGCAGGCCATCGCGCTCACGCCCAAGGAGTTCTCGGTGCTCGAGTATCTGATGCGCCATGCGGGTCGCGTGATGAGTCGCACGCTGATCACGGAGTACGCGTGGGGCTATCACTTCGATCCCGGGACCAACGTGGTGGACGTGGTGATCAACCATCTGCGCAAGAAGATCGACGCGGGGTATGAACCCAAGCTGATCACGACGGTGCGCGGCGTGGGCTACGTCATCCGAGCTTAGCGCGTGGGCTGGTCCGTCCGCGGTCGGCTCGCGATCCTGGTCGGCGTCCTCATCGTCGCGACCGTCACGGTCTTCAGCGGGCTGTTGCTCACCGTGCGCCGCGCCCAGATCGCGGTGGAGGTGTCCACGATGGTGCGCGAGGCCGCCGTTGCGCTCGGGGATCGGCTGACGGCCGCCGCGCTCGACGTGGACGCGGCCGAGCTCACCATCGTGCAAGACTCGGCGTTCAGCCCCACCTCCACGCCGCGCCTCCGCTTCTTGATGGAAGGCGTGCCGGACTACGTGTACCTGCTCGATCGGCGCGGCCGGACGATCTACAGCTCGTTCTCCGTGCGGAATTTGCCAGCGGATGCGCGCAACACCCTCGACTCACTGGCGCTCACGTTCCCCGTCCAAGGGCGCGGTGTGCAGCGTCGCGCCGGGGGGACCGAGGTGATCTTCCACGCGGTGGATATCCCGGGCACGCCCGCAGGGATCGCGCGCGTCGTGGAAGGGCGGCCACTCCCGCGCGTCATCAGCCTCGGCGAGGTCATCGCCGCGATGCTGTTGTTGATCCCGGTCGTCGCGTTCGCGTCGGTGCTCGGCGCGGGGTTCGTGGCGCGCATCGCGTTCGCGCCCATCGAACAAGTCATCGACGAGGTCGAGGCCGTCACGGACGGACGTTCACTGCACCGCCGCGTGCATGTGGACGAATCCGTGGGCGACGAATTCACGCGCTTGTCCGGGACGCTCAACGCGATGATCGCGCGACTCGAGACCTCATTCGGGGCGCTGCGGCGCTTCACCGCCGATGCGAGTCACGAACTGAAGACGCCCCTCACCGTGCTGCGCGCCGATGTCGAACGCGCGATGTCCGTGACGGGGAACCCCACCGAACAGTTGGTCGCGCTCGAAGAGGCCCTGGCCGAGACGACGCGGATGGCGGATCTCGTCAATGGGCTCCTGACGCTGGCGCGCGCGGATGAGGGGCGGCTCGATCTCTATCGCGAATCCGTCGATCTGCGCGCGCTCACGCAGGACGTGTTCGAGACGGCGCAACTGCTCGGGGAGCCGTCGCAGCTGACGGTGCAGATGGACGCCCCCCCGGCCGTGACCGTGTCCGGCGATCGAGAGCGGCTGCGGCAGCTGTGCCTCAACCTCGTCACCAACGCGATCAAGTACACACCCGCGGGTGGCACGGTGTCGCTGCGGCTGACGGCCGATGCGCCGCACGCCGTGTTCGCGGTGCAGGACACGGGGATCGGGATCGCGGCGGCCGACCTGCCGCACGTGTTCGAGCGATTCTGGCGGGCGGACCGGGTCCGGACGCGGGGCGGTGAGCGGACCGGTTTCGGGCTGGGACTCCCGATCAGTCAGTATATCGCCCAGGCGCACGGGGGCGCCTTGACCGTCCAATCGCGGCTCGGCCGGGGCACCATTTTCACGGTCACGTTACCGATCGGCACTTCGGACGATCACGACACGGAAAAATAACGACGATTTCATCGAATCTTAATGTTTTAGCCATTCCCCTTGCAGGTTCCGTGGGTAGGATTCTTCGAGTCAACCCGCCACTCTCCCGACGGATTCCCAATGTTCGACAATCTGATCGAAACGAAGGCGAAGAAAGAGAAGTCAGCTGGCGGCACGGTGCTGTCGGTCGTGATGCATGTCGCGGTCATCGCGATGGCGGTGTACGTCACGGGCCGCAACGTGGCCGAAGCGATCGAAGAGGCCCGCGACGAGAAGGTGGATTTCGTCGAGGTGAAGAAGGAGGTCGTGCCGGATGAGCCGCCGCCGCCGCCGCCCGATGTCGTGGTGGCGCCGCCGCCGCCCAAGGGCTTCCAAGTCCTGACGGCGCCGGTCAACATCCCGGACGTGCTCCCCGAGATCGACCTCTCCAAGCGCGTCACCAACGAAGCCGACTTCAGCGGGAAGGGTGTCGCGGGCGGTACCTCCACGGGTGTCGTGGGCGGTGTGCCGCAGCCGATCCAGAACGATCAGGCGTACTTCGAGTTCCAGGTCGAGAAGCAGGCCTCGTCGGCTCCTGGGTCGCCGGGTCCGTCCTACCCCGAGATGCTGAAGTCGGCGCAGATCGAGGGCGAAGTGCTGGCCTCGTTCGTCGTGGATACCACGGGTCGCGCGGATGTCAGGACGTTCAAGGTGCTGAAGTCCACGCACCAGCAGTTCACCGATGCCGTGCGGCGCGCGCTCCCGCAGATGCGCTTCCTCCCGGCAGAGGTGGGTGGTCGTAAGGTCAAGCAGCTGGTGCAGCAGCCGTTCACGTTCGCAATCAAGTAACCGTTAGCCACCGACACGGAGATCAGTCACAATGAGTTTCTCAATCGCCGATATCTGGACGCACTCCCCACTGTTCGCCAAGTTCATCTGGGCGGTCTTGGCCATCATGTCGCTGTGGTCGATGTCCGTTGCGTTGCAGAAGTGGTGGAACCTCCGCACCGCGCAGAAGGAGACCATCAAGTTCGCGCCCGAGTTCTCGCAGTTCCTCACGGAAGACAACCTGACGGAAGCGATCAACCTCGCGGAGTCGTATAAGAAGTCGCACGTCGCCCGCGTCCTCGGTGGCGCCTTGTCCGAGGTCAAGCCGCTCATCGCGGATGGATCGGTCACGGTGTCGGACATCAACTCGGCCGAGCGCGCCATCGAGCGCAACATGCTCGTCGAGATCGTGTCGCTGAAGCGCGGCCTCGCGGTGCTCGCGACGGTCGGTTCCACGTCGCCGTTCGTTGGTCTGCTCGGCACGGTGTTCGGCATCATCAATGCCTTCGTCGCCATGGGTACGGCCGGCGGCGCCGGCATCCAAGCGATCGCCGTGGGTATCGCCGAAGCGCTCATCGCGACGGGCTTCGGTCTGCTCGTGGCCATCCCGGCGGTGTGGTTCTTCAACTTCTTCCAGACCAAGATCGACAACCTCACGGCCGAGATGACGTACGTCTCCAAGGAGATGATCGACTACTTGATCAAGGGCGTGTCGGGCGAGTTCGGCCGGTCGCGCTTCACCCGCGAGTTCAACACGCAGGCGCAGAAGGGCAGCGCGCCGATCTCAGGCTGATCGCCCTCACGGGCAGAGGAATCTCCGATGGGAATGTCCGTCAGCACGGGCCATGGAGTGAAGGCTGAGCCGAACGTCGTTCCGATGATCGACGTGATGCTCGTGCTCCTGATCATCTTCATGGTCGTGACGCCCGCAATGACCTCCGGGTTCCAGGCGACGCCACCCGAGGGCGTGAATTTGAAGGAGCATCCGGAAGAAGAGACCGACCGGGTGCTGGGGATCGACAAGTACGGCCAGTACTTCTTGGACAAGGCGCAGATCCCCAACGACCAGTTGGGGGCGATCCTCACGGGGATCTACGCGAACCGCGAGGATGCGGTGTTGTACGTCAAGGCCGATCGTGGCTTGGACTACGGCTTGGTCCTTGAGGCCATGGACATCGCGTCCAAGAACGGGGTGCGCGTCGTTGGTGCGATCACCGATCAGTTGCCCGGGACGGTCTCGTCCGTCGCGGGTGATCTCATCTCGAAGCAGTAGGAGGCCGCCCCATGGGAATGAGCGTTGGTGGGAACGACACGGGGCTCTCTGCTGAGCCGAACGTCGTGCCGATGATCGACATCATGCTCGTGCTCTTGATCATCTTCATGGTCATGCAGCCGATGATGCGCAAGGCGATCGACTTGCAGTTGCCGGATCCGAATCCGTCGGTGCAGCCGGCGAATGCGAACTCCGATCAGATCGTGATGGAAGTGTTGCCGGGTGAGAAGTACGCGGTGAACAAGAAGCCGCTGACGAAGGAAGAGCTCCCAGCGTACCTGAAGAGCGTGTACGATCCGCGTCCGGAGAAGGTGATCTTCATCAAGGGTGACCCCACGGTGAAGTACATGGACGTGATCTGGGCGATGGACATCGCGCGCGGGGCTGGCGCGAAGGTCATCGGCGTGCCGCCGCCGGACCGAAAGGCCGCGCAGTAATCGCCGAACGATTGAGCACGCGGCGGGTCCCTCAGGGTACCCGCCGCGTTGCGTTCGGCCCCCACACCACCGCGAATCTTTCTTCACGCGCCGCGAGTAGTAGTATTAGGAGTGAGATGTCCTTTCCGGAGCCGCCCCGATCGCCATGACTGAGACCGAGACGCCCCCCTCGTCCGCGAGCGTCCCCGAGCGCCCCGCGCTTCGGCCGTTGCTCGGCATGCCCGAGCAGCAGGACACCCGGTGGCGCGGGCCCACGCTCTCGTTCCTGCTCCATGCGTTGCTCGTGCTCATGCTGTTCCTGCCGTCCTTCCTGGAGACGCCCATCGTCGTCGAGGATGAGGGCGCCGGCGGGCCGGGGCCCGCGGGCGGAGGAGGTGGCGGCATGGGGGGCACCGGTGGGGTGATCGGCGAGCGGTTGCAGTACGTCGAGGTCCAACCGGCCCCCACCCCTTCACCCGTGCCATCGATCGTGCCGCCGATCGTGAAGCCACCAGAGCCGGTGGTGCCGCCGCCGCCCGTGCCGCCTCCGGTGCAGCCGCCGGCGGCGGACGCCCAGAAGGCCGCCAGTGCGACCGAGGTGACATCCGCAGTGCGGGGAACGGGCGGGGGGAGCGGCAATGACGGATCCGGCGGGGCCGGGCCGGGCAGTGGTGGTGGTGTCGGCTCCGGCGTTGGGACCGGACGTGGCACGGGGACCGGCCCAGGGACCGGCGGTGGGACCGGGGCGGTCTATGCGCCGACGGTCACCAATGTGACGATGCTCCCCACACCGGTCCCCCGATCGGTCCGCGGGTACGAGCTCGTAGCGGTGTTCTTCGTGGACAGCCTGGGGAATGCGAAGGTCCTCCAGTGGAATAAGTCCCGCGACAACAGCTACAACCAGAAGATCGAGCGGCTCCTCCAGCAGTTCCGCTTTCGGCCGGCCGTGCGGGCCAGCGACGGCATGCCCGTCTCCGATACGACACAGATCGTCATGAAGGTCGCGGGCTGACTCGGCGCGTGCGCTAACGCCCCGCTGGTCTCCTGCGTACACGGGGGGTAGCTTCCCGCCCGTACATCCAATCACATCGTCCGTGGTGCACACGCACCGCTCACACCGGATTGCTCGGTCGCGGCTGCGGAGGCCGCTCTCAAACATGAGTGAACCCATCGGCGGTACGGGGCCTGGGATGCCCCTCCACACGAAGATCTTGATCGGCCTCGTCGTCGGTGCCGTCGTCGGCATCGCCACGAACC